>JADYYE010000057.1 GCA_020853815.1 Phycisphaerales bacterium | reverse complement strand
GAATACGGCGCCGCCATCAAACGACTCCCTTTCTTCCCACCAGAAAGGGAACCTACCGCATCACCACGCCTGGCGCAACCCGTCCGTGCGCCGAACAGCGCTAGATTTGGGCTCAAGGCGCTCTAGTAACCGGCATATGGAAAGTCAGGGTATTCCACGAGACACAGATATCCAGAATCCGACAGGAATCTGTTCGGAGGTTTCCCTACATCCGGTCGAGACCGTCGAGGAGCTGGTGGCCCAGCTTCCAGCGCACGGCCAGGCGATCGTGGAGGCGGTGGCGACCAACCCGTTCATGGGGATCGCGGTGATGTGCGCGACGGGGCGTTTCATCTACCTGAACGACTGGGTGGCGCGCGCGATGCGCGGGCCCTCGGCGACCGCGCGGGAGATTGTCGGGCGATCGCTGCACGATGAGTTTCAGGCGACGTGGGCGGACGAGCGATTGCAGGCGGTTCGGCATGTGATGCTCACGGGGCGGCCGTTGCTCGTGCGGATTCTGTGGGAGGGGCTGCAATACATGACGTGGTTCCGGGCGCTGACGCCGCCGGACGCGGCGCCGGGTCAGGGCGCGGTGATCGCGATGGCGCATCGGGTGATGGGAGATGCGCGGGAGTTTCTGACGCCGGAGATGAAGGGGTATCTTGAGTCGAGCACGGTTCGGCTGGGGCCGCTGAACAAGCTGTCGACGCCGGAGCTTCGTGTGCTGGCGTTGCTGGGGCGAGGGTTGAGCGTGCGCGAGGTGGCGAAGGAGTTGTTCCGTGCGGAGAAGACGGTGGAGTTTCATCGCACGTCGATCCATCGGAAGTTGAGCATCTCGGATCGGGTGGAGTTGGCGGGCTTCGCGCAGCGGGCGGGGTTGACGCTGGAGGATGCGGACCGGCCGCGGGTGTAGCGGCCACGACCGCGCGGCGGCGTCGGGAGCCAGGGGATTTGCTGGTACGATGGTGGCATGAGCAGCGATGCGGCGACGCCGAAACCTGAACAGGCTGCAACGGGAGGGGTCTCCCCCACCGCCGACGCGGCGCGAATCGCGGATGCATTGCCGGGCCTGCAGGATGCCGCGTTCGGCGCTTTGGTGCGAGAGCCTTCGACGGGCGTGGGCGTGATCTCGCTTGACGGGCAGATCGTCTACCTCAACGAGCAGGCGGCGAGGATTTTTCACGGCAGGGACGCGCGCCCGGAGCAGTTCGTGGGGCGGTTCTGGCGCGATCATTTGCCGGCGGAG
This sequence comes from Phycisphaerales bacterium, assembly GCA_020853815.1. Classification (GTDB taxonomy): domain Bacteria; phylum Planctomycetota; class Phycisphaerae; order Phycisphaerales; family UBA1924; genus JABWBC01. The sequence goes on along the minus strand of JADYYE010000057.1, from coordinate 52,741 downwards.
TGGGTGAAGGAGCGACTCGGGATTCTGCGCGAGATTCTGGTGCATGGCGAGCCGGTGCAGATGCGGACGATCTGGCGCGGCTATCAGCATGTGACGTGGATCAGCCCGATCGAGACGGCGGAGAGCGAGAACGGCGTGGCGCTGTTCCTGACGATCACGCGGCGCGAGGCGGGGGACGAGCAGGCCGAAGCGTTGAGCGGGAAGGAAGAGCGGTGCGTGGATTCAGGGGTGATGCGGCTGGGCCCGCTGGACGCGCTGAGCAAGCGCGAGTTGGAGGTTTTGGCGCTGGTGGGGCAGGGGCTGACGGTGAGCGAGACGGCGCGGGTGCTGAGCCGCTCGGAAAAGACGATCGAATCGCACATCACGTCGATCCACAATAAGTTGGGGGTGCGGGACCGGGTGGAGATGAGCGAGATCGCGCGTCGGGCGGGACTTTGCCTGTGCGACGTGGAGCGGCGGCGAGTCTGAGTCTCATTTTCCGAGAACGGCCCTGATTCGCCTGGTTTTTGCGCCTCGGTGGTTTGCCCGAGCAAGGGACTTGCGTATCTTCATTTGATGATGACGCACACGCCGCCGCCACCTTGCCCCATCACGCAGTTCCTGATCGAACACGCGGGTGATTTGTGCAGCGCGCTGGTGGCGGAGCCGAGCACGGGGATCACGGTGATCACGGCGGACGGTCGCTGGGTGTACATGAACGCGCAGGCGGCGGAGATCTGGTTCGGGCCGGGGGCCGATCCGGCGCGGTATGTGGGTCGGCGCTGGTCGGAGTTCATGCCGCCGGAGTGGGTTGAGGATCGGCTGGAGTTGAACCGTCGGATGCTGGCGCACCCGGAACGGCCGGTGATGCTGCGGGTGATCTGGCGCGGGCAGCAGCACTTCACCTGGATTCGGCACGTCACGCGCGACGCGGGCGCGCCGAGCGAGGCGCCGGAGTTGTTCCTGCTCATCACGCGGCGTTCGCCGAGCAACGAGGCGGGCGAGGAGCTGACGCCGCGGACGGCGTTCGAGCAGGTTGATTCGTCGGTGATGAATCTGGGAAGGCTTGATGTGCTGTCGCCGCGCGAGCTGGAGGTGACGGCGCTTCTCGGGCAGGGGTTGTCGGTGAAGGAGATCGCGGCGATCCTGCACCGATCGGAGAAGACGGTGGACCATCATCGCGTGAGCATCTATGAGAAGCTCCGGGTGCATGATCGGGTGGCGCTGGCGGAGATCGCGCGGGCCGCGGGATTGAAGGTCGAGGACGCGGAGCGCCGGCGGGTGTGACGCGGCGTCTCGACGATCGACGGGCACACGCGCCGCATCAGGCAGGATGGAAATGCGAGAGAGCGCGCTGGGCCGCCTGAGAGAGGGACATCGCCGGGCCGACGCGGAGGCAGCGTGACGGATCGATCCCGGCCGCGAGCCCGGCCTGGATATCCCGCTCGGCGTCGCCGATCAGCCACGAGCGCGCGAGATCGAGCGAGAGGTCCTCTGCGGCGGCGAGGATCATGCCGGGCGCGGGCTTTCGCCACGGGTGCTCCATCGCAAACGCGGCGACGTTTCCGCGCGGATGGAACGGGCAGTAATAAAACGCGTCGATCACGCCGTCGCCCAGGAGCGACGCGAGCCTCGCGTTGACGGCGTCGACCTGTGCGGTGGTCGCGCCGCCCCGCGCGACCGAACCCTGGTTGCTCACAACCACCAGAGCGAATCCCGCGCGCTTGAGCGCGGCGCACGCCTCGCGAGCGCCGGGCAACAGGCGCACGAGGGCGGGATCGATGACATCGCCCGGCGCGGCGGGGGGCGGCGGCGCGGGGAGCGAGTTCGCCTCCATCAGCGTGTCGTCGCGATCAAGAAACACAGCGGGCCGCATGTGAGACGATAGGCGGGGAGGGCGAAGCTCTGACCGCGAATGCTCGGATGCTGATACACTCGCTGTTCCACGGAGGTCGCGCGTGCTGACTCAACATTTAGTCCATCTCGGCGACGCCCGCGATTTGTCGTTCCTCCCGAGCGCGAGCGTGCATCTGGTAGTGACTTCGCCTCCCTATGGCGCGTTGATTCATTATTCGGATGGCCCGGATCAACTCGGCAACATCCAGTCATACGAGTTGTTCCTTCACGAACTGGACAAGGTGTGGGGAGAGTGCTTCCGCATCTTGGTGCCCGGCGGGCGCGTCGCGTGCGTCGTGGGCGATGTGTGCATGTCGCGGAAGCAGGCGGGGCGGCACTATGTGCTCCCGCTTTCGGCGGATATTCAGGTCCGTGCGCGGACGATCGGATTCGACAATCTGACTCCCATCCGTTGGCAGAAAGTGACCAACGTCAGGCTGGAAGCGTCGCGCTCGAGCCGGTTCCTCGGAAAGCCCAATCTGCCCAACGGCGTGGTCAAGAATGATCTTGAGCACATCCTGTTCCTCCGCAAGCCGGGCGGATACCGCAAACCAACCGCGGCACAAGAGAAGCAGAGCTTCATCTCGACCGACGACTACTCCAAGTGGTTCTCCGGCGTTTGGACTGATGTGACAGGCCAGATCCGCAAGGACCACCCCGCGCCCTATCCCGTCGAGATTCCTCGACGGCTGATCCGCATGTTCAGCTTCGTCGGAGATACGGTTGTTGATCCTTTCGCCGGCACGGGCACCACTGCGGTTGCCGCCATGGAGACGGGCCGCCACTCGATCTCCGTGGAGATCGAGCCCAAGTACCTCCGGCTGATCGAAGCGAGGCTCGCGCAGTCTCCGCTCAATGCAGTGGTCGAATTCAAGCAACCATCCGGGAACAAGCGAGCCCACGCAGCGGACAAAGCCAGGAGAGCGTAGCGTGAAGTATCGCCTCCTCGACGCCTTCGCTGATCTTTTCTGCGGCAAACGGTACAACCATCGAAGATCGCAGCTTGGCGACCACGTCGCTTCGTTCCTCTACGAGGACTTGTTCGATCTAGGCCGGTCCGCCAAGCTGGTTGAGCGGGTTAGGGCCGCCGGCGCGGTACTCAACACGGCGAATCTGACGGTCGGGCGTACCGCGCGGCGAGGCGACGGCACATTCGGAGAGGCCGTCCCCGATCAGCCGAACATGGAAGTCGAGGGTTACTGGGTGAGGCGTGGGAGGATCGCGGCGGTCGAGATCGGCGCAGAAACCAAGATCCTCGCGAAGGCGATGATCAAGCAGATCGATCGAGTGAACAATGATCTACGCACGCAGGCAGACCATTTCCGAACGACGAGTCCGAACGCCATCTGTGTTGCCATCGTCGGCGTCAATCATGCCCCCGAATATGTGCCGGTGGAAGGACGGCGAAAATTCAAGACCGATGGAAAGCACGCCAAGCACCCGATCCAAGAAGCGCCCGATGCGATTCAGCGACTGCGGTCGCTCGCATTGCCGAAGTTTGACGAGTTCTTGCTGCTTCCGTTTTCCGCCACAAATGTCAAGCCGTACCCATTTGATTGGATTAACGAATCTGAACTGAAGGCTCAGTACGCCGCCGCCCTCACCCGCATCTCCCGTGAATACGAGCAGCGATTCAAACGCATCCCGCCCGCTCCTGGCCGGTATCCTCTCCCGGCGTGTTTCTCTCGATCATCATCCCGGCGCACAACGAAGAGCGGCACATCGGCGCGACAATCGACGCCGTGCGCCGGGCCGCGAGCGAAGCCTCGCAGGCATTCGCCCAGCGCCCCGCGTCGGACGACCCGCCCTTCGCATTCGATTTCGAGATCATCGTCGCCCTCGACGCCTGCACCGACGCGACCGAGACGATCGCCCGCGCTCGCGGGTGCATCACCGCGGCGCACGACCGACGTCAGATCAGCGCGACGCGGAATCTTGGCGCGCGCCGCGCACGCGGCGACGCGTTCCTGTTCGTTGACGCCGACACGATCGTGCCGCCCGCGGCGCTGCGCCAGGCGATCGAGGCGATCCGGCGCGGGTGCGTGGGGGGCGGCGCGCCGGTGAAGTTCGACGGGCGAGTCCCGCTGTATGCCGAACTGTGCCTGGCGATCCTGACGGCGGCTTTTCGGGCCGCGCGTCTGACCGGGGGCGCGTTCTTCTTCTGTACGCGCCAGGCGTTCGAGGGCGTCGGCGGCTGGGACGAAACACTGTTTGCCTCCGAGGAGATCACGCTCGCGCAGGCGCTTCAACGGCGCGGCGAGTTTCACATCATCCGCCACCCCGTCATCACCTCGGGGCGAAAGCTGCGGACGCACCGCGCGGGCGAAATCGTGTCGCTGCTGGTTCGCGGCGCTCGCTCACACCTCTTCGACGGCAACAACATGCTGAAGTCGCGCGAGGGGCTTGATCTCTGGTACGCGCCGCGGCGCGACGACCCGCACACGCCATAGCAGCGGGGCGCGAACCGCCATCGCCGGCAACTGCGCTCCACAAATCCTTCTGTACACTGCTGCCGTGGGCACGTCCGTCCAACTCATCGACGTCGTCTCGTGGTCGATGGTCATCGTCTTCGCGCTGGCGGCGATGGCGTTGGCGTGGCTCGCGCTTTTCGGGGACAAACCCCGAGGCAAGGCGCGCTGCCCCAAGTGCTGGTACGAACTCGGAACGCTCGATTCGCCGCCCACGCTGCCCGTGACGTGCCCGGAATGCGGCAAGCGTGTTGAGCGCCCGCGCCAGCTGTCGCGGCGGCGATTCGGGCGATGGACCATGCTGGCGGCGTGTTCCCTGGCCGGCGTCGCGTGGATCGGCTGGAAGCTCCCGGAGATCGACGAGCGCGGGTGGTTGTGGCTGGTGCCGAATCGCGTTTTGTATGAAGTGCTCCCCATGGTCGGGAACACAAGTGCGTTGGGCGAAGAACTGCAACGCCGCGCGGGGCTCGCACCCTGGAAAGGCCTACGCAGCGAATGCACTCTCAGCCAGGACGATCTGGCGTCGCTGCTCTCGAGAGCCGCCCGCGGCAACGCACTCGCAAGGCCCAAGTCCCAGAAGTGGCGTGATACATACGGCCGGATGATCCTCGACATTGTGCCGAGATTCGACCTCGGCGCCGTGGCAAGTCCCACGCTCGCAAAGGTGGCTTGGAGCGCAACCGATGAGCTGACCCCAGCCCTGCTTCGGTCGTTCAAAGAGCTTCAGTCGCTCGAACCTGAGATCGACTTGGTGTTCAAGGGCGACCCCAGGTGCGCCGCGAAAACACTGTACACGATCGACGTATTGCTGTGGTGGCCTTGCGCCAGCACCAGCTACGAGATTAGAACGACTTGCAAGGAAGACGGCGCGCACGGAGGGGAGTTTGGCTCCCGCGGATCGCAGAACTACTTGGGCAGCGGCCGCCGAAACCTGTTCGGCCCTTGGACAACAGGCGACGGCAGCGTGATCATCACCGGGCACCTCCGCGTGACCTATGTGCCGCTGGGCGCAGAGAAGGAACAAGAAAAAGCAATTGAAAAGGACATTCAAGGCGTAGTCCAATTAGACCCATTCACGGCACCGCCCGCGGACCAGCCGACGCCGCAGGAATGACCGCATCACGCCTCTCGCCGCGCTTGCCGCCGACGGGGCCATCAATACGGTTTATGCCATTCCCCATCACAATCGATTCGATTCATGCCGTGGAGGTACGATCATTGTGGTGTCCCCGTTCGCCTGATTCCGCCACAAGGGGCATTCACCCCCAGACCCCGCATCCCCACCGGAGCATCCCATGACCAGCCCGTCCAGCCCGTCCAGCCAGTCCAGCCAGTCCAGCCCGTCCTCCCGACCCGACCCGTTCGGCGCCAAGAAGTCGCTCACCACCAAGTTCGGCACCTACACCTACTTCGACCTTGCCTCCCTGGCCAAGGTCGGCCACGTGAGCAAGCTCCCCTACTCCATCAAGGTGCTCCTGGAGTCCATGCTCCGCAATCTCGACGGCTTCGTCGTCACCGCCGACGACGTGTCCGGTCTGGCCAACTGGAACGCCAAGAGCCCCGCCAAGGAAGAGATCCCCTTCATGCCCGGGCGCGTGGTTCTCCAGGACTTCACCGGCGTTCCCTGCGTGGTTGACCTGGCCGCCATGCGCGAGGCGATGAAGAAGCTCGGCGGCGATCCCAATCTCATCAACCCGCTGGTCAAGTGCGACCTGGTCATCGACCACAGCGTGCAGGTCGACGCCTTCGGCTCGGCCCAGGCGATCACGATCAACGCCACCAAGGAGTTCGAGCGGAACAACGAGCGCTACGAGTTCCTGAAGTGGGGTCAGCAGTCGCTCAACAACTTCTCGTGCGTGCCGCCCGCCACGGGCATCATCCATCAGGTGAACCTCGAGTACCTGGCGTCGGGCGTGCTTACGAAGCAGGCCGGCGCCGACACGGTGGCGTATCCCGATTCGTGCGTCGGCACCGACAGCCACACCACCATGATCAACGGCCTGGGCGTCGTGGGCTGGGGCGTGGGCGGCATCGAGGCCGAGGCCGTCATGCTCGGCCAGCCGATCTACATGCTGACGCCCGAGGTCATCGGCTTCCGCATGAAGGGCAAGCTGCCCGAGGGGACCACCGCCACGGACCTGGTGCTCACGGTGACACAGATGCTCCGCAAGAAGGGCGTCGTCGACAAGTTCGTCGAGTTCTTCGGCGAGGGGCTGGCCAGCATGTCCGTTCCCGATCGCGCCACCATCGCGAACATGGCGCCCGAGTACGGCGCGACCATGGGCTTCTTCCCGGTCGATCAGGCCACGCTCGACTTCCTCCGATTCACCGGGCGCGATGAGAAGACCGTCGCGCTGGTCGAGGCGTATTGCAAGGCCAACGGCCTGTTCTGGACGCCGGGCTCGCCCGAGCCGGAGTTCACCGACGTGATGGAGCTGGATCTTTCCACGATCCAGCCGTCGCTGGCCGGGCCCAAGCGCCCGCAGGACCGCGTCGAGCTGAAGAACGTCAAGGCCGAGTTCTTCAAGGCCATGGCCGCCCCGCTGGGCAACACGAGCTTTGGGCTGAGCGCCGACAAGATCTTCGGGGCCGCGGGCACCTACAAGAACCCGGCTGATTCGTCGTCGCACAAGCTCACGCACGGCGCGGTGGTCATCGCGGCGATCACGAGCTGCACCAACACCAGCAATCCGGACGTGCTGATCGCCGCGGGCCTGGTCGCGCGGAAGGCGCGGGCCCTGGGCCTGACGCGCAAGCCCTGGGTGAAGACCAGCCTGGCGCCGGGCTCCAAGGTTGTGACGGCGTATCTCACCAAGGCGGGCCTCTCTGCTGATCTCGACGCGGTCGGCTTCAACACCGTGGGGTACGGCTGCACGACGTGCATCGGGAACTCCGGCCCGATCCCCGACGAGGTCGAGGCCGCGATCAAGGAAGGCGATCTGGTGGCGGCGTCGGTGCTGTCGGGCAACCGCAACTTTGAGGGGCGTGTGCATCCGTCGGTCAAGGCCAACTACCTCGCCAGCCCGCCGCTCTGCGTCGCGTACGCGATCGCCGGCTCGGTCGCGATCGACCTGGCCACCGAGCCGCTCGGCACCAGCAAGGAAGGCAAGCCCGTTTTCCTGAAGGACATCTGGCCCACGTGGAAGGAAGTCCAGGACTGCAAGGCCATGTGCCTCTCGCCCGAGCAGTTCCGGAAGGAATACGCCAACGTGTCGAGCGGCAACGAGCAGTGGAACAAGGTGCCGGTCAGCAAGTCCGAGCTCTACTCGTGGAACGAGAAGTCGACCTACGTGCAGCGCCCGCCGTTCTTCGAGAACATGAGCGAGAAGCCCGGCACGCCCCGCGCGATCAAGGGCGCCCGCGTGCTGGCGTATGTCGCCGACTCGGTCACCACCGACCACATCTCGCCCGCCGGCGACATCGCCGAGAACTCGCCCGCCGGCGACTACCTCAACTCGCTCGGCGTCCGCAAGGCGGACTTCAACGCCTACGGCACGCGCCGCGGCAATGACCGCATCATGACCCGCGGCACCTACGCCAACACCCGCATCAAGAACAAGCTCGCCACCGACCCGGCCACCGGCAAGATCAAGGAAGGCGGCTACACGAAGGATCTGTCTAAGTCCGGGAGTGGCAAGATCGACTTCATCTACAACGCCGCGATGAACTATCAGAAGGAAGGCACGCCGCTGGTCGTGCTGGCGGGCAAGGACTACGGCATGGGCTCGTCGCGTGACTGGGCCGCCAAGGGCACGCTGCTCCTGGGCATCAAGGCCGTCATCTCCGAATCGTTCGAGCGCATCCACCGCTCGAACCTCGTGGGCATGGGCGTGCTTCCGCTGTGCTTCATGGAGGGACAATCGGCGGCGTCGCTGGGCCTGACGGGCGAGGAAACCTTCGACCTCGACATCCCGTTCAGCGCCGAGGGCCTCATCGAGCCGCGCTGCGAGATCAAGGTGACCGCGACCAAGACGGATGGCCCCAATGCGGGCAAGAAGAGCGAGTTCACGGTGCGCTGCCGCATCGACACGCCCGTCGAGGCCGAGTACTACAAGAACGGCGGCGTGCTGCACACCGTACTGCGTCGCCTGCTGAGCGAGAGCAAGAAGGGCGCGAAGCAGGCCGTGGGCGTGTGACGCCAACGGGAATTGAACACGCATCGCAAGGGATCGGACACTCGTCCGGTCCCCTTTTTGCTCACCTACCAAGAAAAATGTGAGGTCAGGCTGCGTTTCGAGCCAAGCAGACACAAATCCACAAGTCTCTTTTTTGCAACCACTTGAGGAATCTACACGAAGATCTAGTGACAGGTTCTGGACATTCGCCATGGCACACCGCCCGAACGAGTTGTTATGGATGGCGCACTCCAGTACACTCGCACCTCAGTCCTCCTTGGGGTGCTTGATGATCAAGAGCGTGGTGAAAACGGTCCGCGATCCGGTTTATGGCTGCATTGAACTCACGCCATTCGAGCAAACACTGATTGATCGACCTGAGTTTCAACGCCTCAGATTCGTGCATCAGCAGTCGGCCGCCTACTTCACCTTTCCGAACAATTCAAACTCACGGTTCCCTCACTCATTAGGAGCGATGCATCTCGCTGGGGAGATGTTCGAGCGGATATTGTCCAACTCTTCGCTCGATGTTCTGCAGAAGCTTGCTTCGGCCGGAGAAGGCTTGGTAGGCACGACGCTGCGGACACTCCGGGGTGGTGACGAGGTAGCCAAAACGTCCTTGCCCGAAATGCGCAAAGCGATCGATGACCAGATTGACACGCACCTACTCAGTCTGATTTCGTTCCCTTCGCGCAAACCTCTCACGGAGCAACGCGCGCGCGTCTTTGCTTTCATGTGGCAGAGCGTTCGACTAGCCAGCCTGATTCACGATCTTGGCCATCTGCCGCTTAGCCATCTTTTCGAGCATTCACTTTTTGAGTATGTTAGGAATTCGCCGAACGAGCGAGATCAGTGCGATACCGATCAAAGGGGACCCGTCGCCCGATCGATCGTTTCTCTTTACTGTGAACAGCGAAGCGTCGCCCACAAACTAGCTGGATTGACGCTCGTCGCCCCTATACCTCCACTCAAGTTTAAGGCAAACAACCGTGTTCCGGCAATACACGAGTGGATCGGTCTATTGCTCGCGTTCCGCCATCGCCCACGTGATCGACACGAGATCGAAGGCAAGGCGGAGACTCTGCGAGACGCGCTAATCATGGCAGCTCGCCGAATCTTGGCAGCCGACGACATCATCTCGATCACGCCTGGTCATCAAGGAAATCTGATTGAGCACGACGGCGGGTGGCTTGCGGCGATTCAATGCCTGCACCAGCTTGTTTCGGGCTCAATCGATGCAGACCGACTCGATTACTGCGTGCGCGACGCGGTTTCCTCGGCGACAGAACACGGTGCCATCGACGTGGGGCACATCGTTCGTAATCTGCGGGTATGCGAGTACACGGATGGCAAGCGCGCTAAATTCATCATCGCCTGCCATCAGTCCTCGACTCAGGCTCTAGAGTCTTTCTTTTTTCAGCGGTTCTTTGAGTATCGCGGCATCGTTGATCATCACAATGTATCCAAGTTCAATACCATCGCAAGTGAGATAGTCCATCGCTTGCTAGATATTTGCTCTCCAAACCAGAACACCATAGGTACTCGATACTCTAATGAACGAAGCGTATCGCTCGCGAACGATATCAGAAACATACTTGTGCTGCGACGCTTCTGGACTGATAACGTCGGCCCGAACTGCCTCTCCGTGGTCGAACCCGCCGCACAGGACGATTACCGCTATTTCGACGACTGCTGGTTCAGAGTTTTGTGTCAGGACATTTACGACTGCTGTCGCAGGAATGACATATTACTTGCTAGACCTCGCCACTCTGCGGCCTCGGGGCGAGCGGCAATTCCTATAGACAATGGGTTATTGCAAATATTCGCGCTCGTGGACACGTTCTTATTTCGCGAGATTGGCAATGCGATCTCGCTGTGGAAAAGAGAAGCCGATTATGGACGATTCGTCACAGCTGTTTCGGACCGTGTCGGGAGTCCAAGTGAGCTGGTGTTTGCCTGGTTCTTTGGCGTTCCGCCCGAACCGTCAGAGCGTGAGATTCAAGCTGAACTGTCGCGCAGGGACCGAAGAGCGCAGTCCGGCCTGACTCCCGATGCGGCTCGTAGAAACGCGAAAGCCGTTGCTGAGGAGCTGCGAAGGAAGATGCGGGAAAAGCAAGAGAAGCTACATTCAACATTCATTGACAAATTGACCGAAAGAACAAATAGCAAATTGCAGGTCTTCTTCGCCGAAGACAAAGATCGCAATGCTGACCGAATTGGCGGGCACCCCCCGGCGATCCTTGTCGCACATGTCAATCCTCGAATCATCGAGACGGCCACCGCTGAAGGCGAACACCCTCGCGTGCCCGTTTTGATCGAGAATGCCAACGGCGTTCAAGGGCACTTGGTCGATGCCGTGCATGCTTCGTCGGCACTCGCGGGCATGGTGGCGATGACCGTCAAGATACCACGCCTGCAGGTGTTCTTTTGCGCTGAGTACTTGCGAGAAGCGTGCGAGAAGCGCAAAGTGGATCTTTGGGCGCTCGCTGTTGATGCCGCGGTATATTCCGCATTGGCGGTAAGTTTGTTTCAATCCAACGAGTGAATCTTCACAGTTTGTCGCCTGACTTTGAATTTGGAGGCCTTGAATGTCGATACCGATTTCCGTGTACATGACCCGTCAAGCGGAGGCACTCGATTATCAGAACCAGATGGCGCTTCGCGTCGTTGGAAGTTCTGAGGTTCCGGATGTTTACCGGGTAGCAGCGGTATTTGCGCATGCTGGGGTGTCACGACCTATTGAGTCGGCCTATGAGGCTATCGGACGGATTGCGGGTTCGAATGCCGGCAACGTAGCCCGTCCGGTCACGGAGACTGATCCCCAACACTGAGTTGATTTGCATTGAGTGATGGACACCCATCTAGCCGGCTGCGGGCGTGATAGGCCGCTTGGCGTAGCGACCCTGTCGCCCCTTGACGATCATGCCCCCCACCATCGCCGAGATCATCGCCGCCGCCCATGTTGTCGTCGACATTCCCGTCGCCTGGGGCGAGATGGACGCGCTCAACCACGTCAACAACGTCTCGTTCTTCCGCTATCTCGAAACCGCACGCGTCGCGTTCATCCGCGCACTTGGCCCCCACGCCGGTTTTGACGTCTCCGATCGGCGTCGCGGCCTGGGTTTCATCCTCCAGCACGCCGAGTGCCGCTTCCGCCGCCCCGTCAACTTCCCCGACACGCTCCGCGTCACATCCTCGCTGGTTTCGATCGGCGACGACCGCTTCACGCTCGAGCACCAGGTCATCAGCACCGCGACCGACCACGTCGCCGCCGTCGGGCGCGGCACGATCGTGACGTATGACTATGCCGCCCACGCCAAGGTGAGCATCCCGCCGATCGTGCGCGAGGCCCTGGCGCGGTTCCCGATGCGGGCGGGCGGGTAATGCTCTCGCGGATTGGGCGCGGCGACACGAGCCAGACCTTTACCGGCGGTCTCGCGCAGGATTGGCGTCCGAGGCGCGGCGACGCGGGCGCGAGATCGCCCGCGCCGGGACACCGAAAACCGTGTGATCGCGCTACGCCGCCTTGGTCTGGTGGCGCAGGCGTTCGACATAGGAGACGAGCTGCTCGGTGACGAACTGCTTGTGCTCGTTGTGGAGGGAGAAATCGAACGCGACGCCGAGGTAGAGGTTCTGGGCGCTGTCGATGTGCGAGTGCGCCACCTTGGCCGAGAGCGCGATCGGCGCGATCACCGTCGGACGCAGGTCGATGCGGAGCCAGAGCTGGCGCGTGCGATCCACGGCCGCGGCGTCGTTGCGCTCGATCACCAGGCCCGCGCCGCCGCCCGAGATGTTGGCGAGGCGCGCCTTGAAGGAAGGTCCGACGTCGGGCAGGATCGACGGCGGCTCCAAGAGCACATGGCCGCCGGCGGCGAGCGCCATGCGCGCGTGGGCCCGGCAGGCGATCTCCGCGGGGATCGCGGTGAGGGGGTTGAGGAGCGGCCAGCAGTCAACGACGGGCAGGTGAAGCTCGGCGGTGCTCATGCGATAGAACGAGCGGCGCGAGCAGCGCTCCACGCTGTCGGGCGCGCGGAGTCGCAGCACGGGTGTGTTGCCCAGGCGCTCGGCGCGGATGACGCTGGTGCGGAACATCCAGCGGTTCTGGCCGATCGTCATGCCGCCGACCAGCGGGGTTTCGCCCGGCAGGTCGATGGCCTTGCCGACGGCGATGGGGGCTTCGACGACGATGTCGGACGCGTTGATCTGGACGATTCGGACGCGCCAGACGAGGTCGGGAGTGGCTTGGTCCTGGGGGCGATCGAGGGAGAGCTCGAGACCGCCCTGGCGATCGGCGATCTGCTGCATGCACTCGCGCCAGCGCTCGGTGCGGGAACGATTTGCGGGCATAAGTCTCACTCCGGGCGCCGGGTTTCCGGCCGACCTGCTCCCGCCGCGTCGTGGCTCCAAGCCGACCCGCGGTGCGGTGCGTCGAATCGATCCAACGCATCGACGCGAGCCGGGCGTGACATTGGCGGGAGGCGCGGCGCGGCGGCGCCCGGGCGCGATCGTGCGGGTGCGCACGTCTCGCGCGTCCGATACGCCACCGCACACCGCGTTATCGCACCAGGAGCGTGCGCAGCGAGGCCGCCAGGGCTTTCCCTCGCGCCGTCTCCTCGGGGTTCAGTCGTCGCCCGGCGAAGCGGGCTTCGTAATACAGCTCGCCGATCTCTCGCAGCACACTCGGCGCTTCGGGGTGGCGCGACGCCAGGGCCGGCGCGTGCTCGATCGGGGTCAGACCCTCGGGCTTGGGCAAGCCCGCGCGGCGCAGCGCGCGGATGGCATCGTCGTAGAACTTTGCCTCGCGCGGCGTGGGGCGGCGCTTCGCGCTGGAGTGTCCGGCGAAGCGCCCGGCGATGAGGCGATACAGCACGCCGCCCCCCACCACCAGGCAGACCACGCCGCCGAGCACGATCCATCTCCGCCCGTCGCGAGAGGATTGGGTGGGGGCGGCGGAGCCTGCCCACTCCATGAACTTGTCCTGGATCTCCAGGCTCGGGTTCATGTTCATGCCCAAGAGCTTGCGCTGCGAGGTCTCGTCGAAGGAGACGACCGACGTCGCCCAGGCGGAGTTGAGCGAGTCGAGCCATCGATTGAGTTTGGCGACAACGGTGTCCTTGGGCCTGTGGGCGGCTTCGAGCTCCTCCGGCGGGGTGGGGTCGAAGGTGCGCCAGTTCCAGTTGTCGGTGAGCACTTCGGTCCAGGCGTGGGCGTTTCGCTCGCGCACGGTGTAGACGCCCCCGGTTTCGTCGTACTCGGTCGCGAGGTAGCCCGCGACGACGCGCGATTCGACACCGACGGCGCGGCACATGGCGGCCATCGCCGCGGCGAAGACCTCGCAGTGCCCATTCCTACGATCGAAGAGGAATGCCTCGATGGGATCGACGCCGGCCGGCGGCGCCTCGGTGTTGAGCGTGTACTCGAATCCGGCGCGCAGGAACTGCTCGACCGCTTCGGCGGCGGCCTTGTCGAGAGCAGGGGCTCGCTTGTCGGCGTCGGGCTCGATCCCCTGCGCCTGGAGCACCGAACGGGCCAGTTCCGTCACGCGCGTGGAGGGGAAGGTCGGCGGGGTGCGCCGGCGGTCCAGGGCGGATTCGCGCGGCAGGGGCGGCTCGATCGAGCGGATCGCGTATTCCAGGCGGCCCGCGCGCGCCTGGGCGTCGTCGCGCGTGATCACGTCGTCAAAGCGCGAGAACCGCACGCGGATGGGCGACTCGCTCCGGATCGAGACCGGCGAGAGCATCGCCCACACCGGCGCGGTGGCGCCCGCGTCGCGGACGATGTACTTCTGGACCAACGCGCGCCGTCCCGAGCGGCGCGAGAGGTCGTGCCACTGGCCCGGACGCAGGTCGGGGGTCGTGCCGCCGCGATTGGGGCTGCGCGTCCAGGCGCCGCGCTCGTACTGGTCGAGCGCCACGCCGCGGATGTAGAGCGGGCGATCGGTCGAGCCGAGCGGGAAGCCGGCGTCGTCCTCGAGACGCACCTCCATGACGGCGATCTCGGACTCGACCGAGGGTCCGGCGCGGCGCAGGTCGACCGTATCGGTGAAACCCGTCCGCGAGCCGCCAACCTCGCCGAAGCGTCCCAGGGCCCGGAGGCCGATGCCGCGCGGCATGATGACGAAAACGATCAGGCTCACCACCAGCCCGAGCACGACCCCGAGGGTCCACATCGCGCCCAGGTGCCGCCCGGCGCCGAGAGGCACCGCGACGCAGCGCGGCGCGCGCCCGGCTCCCTCGGCGCGGCGGGCGTGCTCGATCGAGGTCAAGATGTGCAGCATCGCCGCGGCGCTGGCGATCGTGGGCACCGTCAGCATCACGAGCACGGCCAGGTGCAGGCGCGTATCGGTCAGGATCGCGCCAACAACCAGGAACACCGAGAGCACCACGATCTGGGCCATGTCCTTGGCCTGCTTGGTGTCCCAGATTCGGATCACCATCACCAGGATCAGAAACTGGCAGAACGTCGAGACCTCGAGCTTGGTCGCCCAGACGACGTAGCCCGCCCAGAGCACCGCGCCCGCGACCGCCGCGTTCGCCAGCCACTTGCTCAGTGGGCGCTTGCCCAATCGCTCCGTCAGCCACCAGCCCAGGAACGCCGGCGGATGAGCCAGCGCGAGGATCATCCACGTCAGCTCGCTCTCGGCGACGGCGTAGCACACCACCGACAGCATCGCGCCGATGAAGACGCAGTTCTTGGCGAGACGCTCGACGTTCACGCGCCGCCCTCCGCGAACTCGTGCTGGCGCGCGTCGATGCCCGGCCCGGCGCCCGCCGCGCCCCCCGCACCCGCGTGAACGATGACCACCCGGTCCCCCGGTCCGGCGGGGATCGGATGGGCGGCGGGGCGATCGGGCGGCACCAGCTCGGCCAGCGCGTCGAGCACCAGGCCGTACGCGACCGAACCCAGCGCCGGACGGATCATCACGTCGCGCCCGTCGCTCCGCGCGCCGGGCGCCCAGAGGCCGATCTCGATGCGGCGTTCGGCGGCCAGCTCGACCAATCCCGCGGCGGCGCTGATGATCTTCTCGCTCTCCTCGGGGGTCGATCCCGGGAGCGACAGCGAGAGCCACACGCGCGAGGTGCGTCGCGGCATGTAGACCTTCACGAGCGGCGCCTCGGCGATCGCCGATCGCTTCCACGCGATGTCGCGCGCCGCGTCGCCCGGAACATACTCGCGCAGCGAGAAATAGTCCTCGCCGCCCCGAACGCCCGCGACCGCGTGGCGGGCGCTGGTCAGCCCGTGCCCCTCGTGCAGCACGCTCTCAAACGTCTCGCGCGGGATCAGCAACGGGCGCGGGCGGACGAGCGCCCGCGCGGGCGTGTGGAACCGAACGCTCTTTCGCATCACGCCGAAGGGAAAGAGGCTCCAGGCCTCGAAGTCCGCGAGCTCCAGCCGGCCGCGCGCAAGCGCGGGGATACGGGCGTGCACCGTCGCCGACTGGCGCGCTCCGATGGACACGATGGTGGCGAACGCATCGGCGGGATGGGCGACCATGGGCGCGCCGTGGGCGGGCGTGCCCGGGGCGGGCGTGCCCTTGGTGCGGCTCGGAGACTCCGTCAGGTTCACGCCCACGCAGGGCAGGAGCCGGTTGTGATTGAAGAGCTCGTAGGAGACCTCGATGAAGCCGCCGACAACCGCACGCGGGTCGACGCGCCGGATGGCGCGCACGCCCATGAGCGAGGCGCCGCTGATGACGCCCGAAACGAGCAACCCCGCGACCGCCAGCCCGAACGCCCAGAAAAGCAGGTTGTTCTGGCCGTTGATGGCGCCGATCGCCAGGAGCAGCGAGGTGAGGACGTAGAGCGCGCCGGTCAGCGTTGGGCGATAGGAGCGGCGGATTGGCCGGGCGGGTGTGTCCATGTGGGGCGAGCGAGCGGTGGCGGCACAAAGAACCGCCCCAAGGTTACCACCCCCGCGCAAGCCGCCAAGCCGATCCGGCGCATTCGCCCGATCGGTTCGTGTGGAGAACGGCGAAACTCGCCTAATGGGGCTTCGGCCGGGCCGCCTACTTGCCGCCGGGCGCCGGGGCCTTGTCGCCCGCAGGGCCGCTGCGCTTCATCACGACCAGAACGGATCGGCCATCGCCGGGGAAATAGACCTCGCCCCGCGACGGGAGCACGCCATCGCCCTTGGCCATGACGCTCAGCTTGTCGCGGACCATCTTGGGATCGGGAACGCCGATCGACCACGAGCCGTCGGGCCCGCTCGTGGCCTTGCCCAGGAGGGCTCGTCCCTGGCCAAGGCGGACTTCAACGTCGACGCCCTCCAGCCCCTCGCCCTTCATGCGGTCCTCGTCGTTTCCGGTGATGGTGACGACCGAGGCGTCGCCCGCGATCACCTTGCCGCTGAGCGAGCTGGACTTGCAGCCGCCAAGAACGAGTGCCGAGACAATGGCCAATGTCAGGCCGATGGAGGTCTTCATACCCCAAGCGTCGGCAGAATCGGGCCGCGGGCTTGAACCAGAACACCCCGGCCGCTCTCTTTCTCGAGGCCGAAGCGCAAGCAAGGGGTTGTCTTCCCTGTGTCGCTGTCTTCCCTGTGTCGCTGTCTTCCCTGTCTCGCTGTTTCGCTGTCTCGCTGTTTCGCTGTTTCGCTAATTCGGCAGCTTCAACTCCGCCAACGTCGGCAGGTCCTTCAGCGTCGCCAGCCCGAACGCGTCGAGGAACTGCCTCGTCGTGCCATAGAGCAGCGGGCGGCCGAGTTCCTCCGCGCGCCCCGTGATCGTCACCAGCCGCTTGTCGATCAGCGAGCGCAGCACCTCGCCGCACGCCACGCCGCGGATCGATTCCAATTCCGCGCGCGTGATCGGCTGCTTGTACGCGATGATCGCCAGCGTCTCGAGCGCCGCCCGAGAAAGCCCCGCGGCCTCGCGCGCCTTGTGGAACGCCGCGATCGCGCCCGCAAACTTCGGCAGCGTCATCACCCGCCACCCGCCCGCCAGCGCCTCGATCCGGAACGAGCGCCCCGTCGCTTCGTACGCCTCGTTCAACGCCACGATCGCGCCCTCGACCGCCTCGATCGCGCTGGAAGGGACGATCGGCTCGGCGTTCTCGTCATCGCCGCCGCGCGCCGAGAGCCCCGCCGCGTTTGCCAGTGCCGGCGTCGCCACCGGACGCGGCGTGCTCAGCAACACCGCCTCCACCACCGGCGAGAGTTCTTCAACCGGCGGGATCGGAATCTCCACGATCACCGCTCGCCGCCGTCCACGCCTGGCGGGCGCAGGCTGCGATTCACCCTGAGCCTCACCGCTCGCGCCGACATCGGCGGACGGTTCGATCTGCACGCTGGCGCCGTGTGCGTCGGAAGCGGGCCGGGCGGCGGAATCAACGGCCGCACCCGGCTCGCCGTCAGCCTCGCCAACCTTGGGCATCATCTCGGGAACATCATCCATGATGCCGCAATGCTACCCGACCGGAGCCCCGTTCGCCGCACGATTTGCGGGGAATTCCGATGATGCGGGCCGCATCGGGCATCGGGCATCAGGAGAAACGACGCAGCCAGGCGGCAGTGGATTCTCCCCCAAACTCCGCCACCACGTGCGAATCCACCACTTCTTCTCTTCCCCTGTCTCGCTGCTTCGCTGACTCGCTCTTCCACTATCCCGCTGTTTCGCTGTTTCGCTCCCTGGCGGTCACGCGCTCTTCCCCATCGTGTGCTGCGACATTGCGGTGCGAAGGAGGCTCATCAACTCGCGCTTCAGGTCTTCGGTCAGATCGACAAACTCAAGGCCCAGCTGCCGCCGACCGCCTTCCTCGCGGCACCACACCACCCTGGCACGCACCTTCACGTCGTCCTCGCCCGTGGTGAACGTGCAATCGAGCACCGAATCACTGGCAACACGCTCGCCCGCAACGCTCACCCGCGCCCCGCTGGCGGAGAGGTCCACCACGAACCCGTGCCGCTTCCCGGCCCGGAACGCCACGCCGTCGCACACCACCCGCCCGTGCCGACGCTTGCTCGCGCCCGCGGATTCGTACTCGCCGGGGTTGGTCAGCCTCACCGCCATGGGCATGAACATCGGTTGGTCCGCCGCCTCGCTTGGGTGACTCGCCCCAAGTTGGCTCGCAATACGGCCCGGTTCGCGTTATGGAAGGCATTGCAAAGCCCCGGAGGCTGATAGCATCAGGCCTGAACCGCAATTCGAGCAAAGCGATGCGCCGATCTGCCGCTCAAACCTCCCGCCGCCGCGGCTTCACGCTCATCGAGCTGCTGGTGGTCATCGCCGTCGTCGCCCTCCTCATCGCCATACTGCTCCCCGCGCTTTCGCACGCACGCCGCTCCGCTCGCCTCACCGCCTGCGTCGCCAACCTCCGCTCCCAGGGGCAGGTCGTGCTCACCTACACCAACGATTTCCAGGACTCCCTCCCGCCCCGCGGCGTGTGGTGGAATCGCAAGGAAGAAGACAACCAATACGAACAGACCTTCTGGACCCTGCCGCGCCTGCTCGCAAACTACCAGGGTCAACCCTTCGCGCGCGCCGGAGATTTCTTTCCGCCCACCGGCGCGTGGCGCTGCGTCGAGATTCGCCCCGAGCAGGACGACCAGCACATCAACCACTTCGCGATCTCCCACTCCTGCGCCGGCAGATTCGCCTACAACAGCGTGCTGCGCGACGATGAAACCGGCGAGGTCGTCGTCAGCGCCGACGCGGAGGATGGCTGGGAAACCGCCACGCGCGGCTGGCGAAGGCTCACCAACTTCACCTGGCCCACGCGCCTCGTCGCGCTGGGCGATGCCCTCACCTTCTTCGCGGAGGTCCACCAGCATCGCCACGCGATGGACAGCGTGGGCCGCTCCTGGCAACTGGTCACGACCGAAATCTACGACGTGATCGGCTACCACGCCGAGCCTTGGCCGATCGTCCACTTCGACGGGCACGCCGAAACCAGACGCCTGACCGCCCAGCAATGGCTCGATTCGACCGAGACATTCCGATCGCCGAGCGGCGGCACGGCCGATTTCCATCGCGCCGAGATCGACGCGTTTCTGTGGTTCGTGCGACGCTGACCAACACGCACTCGGCACACAGGCCGTCGCGCCCCAACACAAAGACCCGCGTCACCGTGCTTCACGACTCCACGACTTCCCTCTTCACTTCGTCGCCGAGTCAGCCCGTCTCTGTGTCTCTTCATTCAGTAGCCCGACCGGCAGGGACAGGCGACTTCACTCCGTGATTCCGTGACTTCCGTCTTCACTTCGTCTCTCCCTTCCGCTTCCATATCCTGAGGTTCAACATCTCCACGACCAGCGAGAACGCCATCGCAAAGTAGATGTACCCCTTGGGGATGTGCTGCCCAAGCCCGTCGGCCGTCAGCATCACGCCGATCAGCAAGAGGAACGACAGCGCCAGCATCTTTACCGTCGGGTGCCGCTCAACAAACGCCGAGATCTGCCCCGCAAACGCCAGCATGACCCCGATCGAGATCACGACCGCCGTCACCATCACCCAGATCGCGCGGGCCATGCCCACCGCGGTGATCACCGAATCCAGCGAGAACACGATGTCGAGCATGACGATCTGCGTCACCGCGCTCTTGAACGTCAGCCCGCCGGCCTTGGCGGCCTCCTCCGGCCCGCCGCCCTCCAGCTTGTGATGAATCTCCGTCGTCGCCTTGTAGATCAGGAACGCGCCGCCCAACAGCAGCACCAGGTCCTTGCCCGTGAACTCCTTGCCCATCACGTCAAACAGCGGCTTGGTCAGGCTCATCACCCAACTGATCGCCCAGAGCAGCGCGATGCGGATGAACATCGCCAGGAACAGACCCACACGCCGCGCCGCCGGACGCTGCGACTCCGGCAGTTTTCCCGTGATGATCGCGATAAACACGATGTTGTCGATCCCCAGCACGATCTCCATCAGCGTGAGGGTCGCCAACGCCAGCCCGTTCTCTGCCAAGTGTTCCATGGGCGGCACGATATCACGCGACCAAAGGGCTTGACAACCAATCGTTCGCTCTGTACTCTCGAAACAAGTGCGGTCCAATTGGGAGACTCCACTTGAATCGGCACCCGCTCACTGCTTTGGTTTCGGCCTTGATTCTGTCGATTCCCGCGTACACATCGGCGCAGAATTTCCCGACCCATGAGCAGGTTGCCGCTTGGTTTGCTGAAGAGTGGCGTAAGGCAACGAGTCCGGTTGAACTCCAAGATTGTGTCATGCACTGGCGCAGCGTGCTCGCGTATGTGCCGCCCGCCGCGGAACTGGCGAAGATGCGCGCCGCAGTCGCTGGAAAGCCTGAGCATCCAGACCGTCCTCTCATCGCAATGTTTGAGGATCGCATCAAGAGTGGTCCTACGACCATCTCCAAGCATTTTTGTGCGGATGGACATCGAGGATGGCGCTTTGGGGAAACTTACTCGTCTGGCAAATACTGCGATACAGTGGCGACTCCCAGCGCGGCATGGCAGTTGTTCCCACCAACGCTCAAGGTGCTCGACGCAACCAAACTCGGCAGTCGCGACCCTGAGCAGGATGTTACTCAACTCGAAAGTACGTTCCTGCCAGAAGTAGGTTTACTGCTATTCGGCGGCTTGTCATACGGCAAAGTGTCCAATCTCGAGCCCGGACCGATCACGCTGGACGGCGCGAAGTGGTCGGTTGACGCCGGGCTGAAGGGAGAACATCCACCCCAGACTGACTTTGCGATGAGGTTTTATGGCCACTGGGATTCAGCCAAAAACCGCGGCTTCGTCGATGGAACGGAGATCATCCGTTCGGGCTTTGCGCCTCAGACGATCGGCGACTCGTGGACCATCTCAGACTGGCAGTTATTCGAGAGCGCTAACCTACATGCCGCGAGATCGGCGGTGTACCGACGATCGAATGGCGTTCTTGATCGGTCGGTGACGCTGGTTGGGATCAATCGCATTGATGGCGGCTTCAACGCGGCTATCGCGGTGCCCTCTCGCGACGAGCCCGATATTTTTCGTGGAATCCCCCTATTTACCTCGATGGCCGATTACCGCACCCGGACCGTGTCTGACACGACACCAGAAGGTGTCATCAACACCCGCCCGCTTGGAGGTCTGCCGCCTCCTCCGGGGCGGGCGACTCTAGATGTTATAGGTTATGTCATATTGTTCGGTTTGCTTTTTGCAACAGTGGTCATGTGGCGTATTTATCATCGTCCCTGACACTACTTATTTTGAGATCATATGTCGAAACATCCCAGATCCACCCATCGCGGATTCACACCTATACATGTCTTGGTCGCGGTCGTCGCATTCGTTGCCGCGTTGGCGGCTGAAGCCGCGGATTGCTACAAGAACGGTCCGCAGCAATCTTGCTGTGTAAATCAAAACATAGTATGTCGATCTGGGGCATCGGTCTGGAATTGCCAGTCGACCTCGGACACCGGTGGGTGCTTTATCGGCACCGTAGTTATTGCACCGCCCGGTGATTCCGGAAAGGTGTCCTTCACAACCAGCACTACTCCGACGTGTAGTTGCAACATGACCTACAAATCGTGTGGGCCAAACCCCGGCGAGTGTATCAGCGGCGGTCCATCTCCAGTCTCGTGTTACAGTTCGTCCGTAAATTCTTCCTCCTCACACTGCGAAGGCGCTGCGCAGTGATGACAACGGCACGACCGGTTATCCTCCGCCGCCTTTCGACGATCGCAATTGCGATCGTTATGTTGATCGTCGGACTGGCCGGCGCCGCCAAACTCGTGTCTTTGGATGAATTCTCCAGGAGTTTGGCCGGCTGGCGTGTGATCCCCGAAGCTTCCAGGGTGACGCTCGCCATCGTGATTCCTTCCGTCGAGCTGGGACTGTGTTCACTTTGGTTTTTGAATCGGCGTAGGGAACTTGTGCAGGGCTGTACCTGCGTTTTGCTCGGTACGTTTGTCGTAGTGCTGTCGATCGAGCGGATGCTGGGCAGCGTTCCCGAGTGCAATTGCTTCGGGGTTTTGGAGCAGTATTTTCAGTCGCTGAAGAGTGTGCGTTTTACAACCTATAAGTCAATTGCACTGCTTGTGGCGCTTGTCGTGAGCATCATCACTCAAAGGTTGTCACACGCTTCCCATGGCCCGTCGGCTCACAAAGCATGTGGTCCATCCCGTGGTGGGTTTACACTCGTTGAATTGCTTATCTGCATCGCGGTCACGGCCGTATTGGTCGCGATCATTGTGCCGGCTGTGTCTGGCACTAAAGCGAGAGCCGCCCAAGTGCGAACGGCGGCGAATCTTCGATCGAGCTTTGTAGTCGTAACCACGTATTGCGATGATTGGAAGGACACTCTCCCAGCGCCCAAGCCCACGCCGTCGTGGGGCTTCCGCACCGTTACCGATGATGGTGCCGTTCACGAGTATCCCTCCTACTTTCTCTGGTCGCTGCACTGGGTTGTCTCTGTCCTGGATCGTTATCTGCCTCGACAATCATCCGAAGTTCTGTACTCGTCCGAGCAACTGCGAGGATCAAACGACGGCAGTGGCTCACCGTTTATGCTCCCTTGTACATCAATCGCCGATCCGAAGTTCTGGAATGCAGCAACTCGCGTTGGGGTCGCGCAGTATCGGGGCGTTCGCCGGTCCGAAGTGCTGTATCCAGCGCGAAAGGTAGCCCTCGTTGACTCGTTCGCGTTGTTTAATGGCCGGGGAGTATCCGATGATCAGATGCTTGCTCCGCTCTTTGATGGGTCAGTATCGGCTAAATCCCTTGACCGCTATCTACCTGGGGTTTCAAGCGGCGACGGCCGCTTTGACGGGACGTTTCATCAGTACGATGCTTGGCTTGCGATGCACACCATCGATGGGATAAGAGGCCTCGACGTGGCTGACTAAAATCCCCCGTGCCCGACGACCCCGATCTTCCATCGCTCGACGCCGAGGGCTTTCTTCCCGCCGACACGCCCCCCGCGTGGGGAACCGAGGCCGACGACGCTCGCCTCTCGCGCCTGCTCCGGCGCGCCCGCGATCTCCCCGCGCGTCCCGGCGTCTACCTGATGAAGGACCACAAGGGCGTCGTCATCTACGTCGGCAAGGCCGCCAACCTCCCCGACCGCGTCTCCTCCTACTTCGTCCCCTCCGCGGACCTCGGCCCAAAGAAGCAGCCGATGCTCTCGGTCGTTCACGACTTCGACATCCTCCTCTGCGAGGGCGAGTGGGAGGCGCTCCTCACCGAAAACCGCCTCATCAAGGACATCAAGCCCAAGTTCAACGTCCGCCTCACCGACGACAAGACCTTCCCCTACCTCGTCGTCACCACCCGCGAGGACTTCCCGCGCGTCTTTGTCACCCGCAACCCCAGCGGCGTCACCGAGGGCGGCGAGCAGGAGCCGCACATGCGCGGCGCCCGCGTCTTCGGCCCCTTCACCAACGCCGGTGCGCTCCGCGAGGCCGTCCAGCTCCTCCAGCGCGTCTTCAAGTTCCGCACCTGCAAGCTCGACATCGTCGAAGCCGACGATCGCAACCGCTTCTTCCGCCCCTGCCTGCTCCACGCGATCAACCAGTGCACCGCGCCCTGCGCCGCCAAGATCGGCAAGGACAACTACGCCCGCGACGTCGAGCTCTTCGTCCGCTGCCTCTCCACCAAGCGCTCCACGCTCGTGCGCGAGATGGAAGACCAGATGCGCGAGGCCTCCGCCGCCCTGCGGTTCGAGAAGGCCGCCGTGCTGCGCGACCAGATCAAGGCCCTGCAAAGACTCGACGAACGCGCCAGCCGCTCCGAGGGCTGGCAGCCCGAGGCCGAGATCACCATCCTCGACCCCGCCGCCGCCCTCCGCAGCCTCCAGAAAACCCTCGGCCTCGACGAGCCCATCCGCTGCCTCGAGGGGATCGACATCGCCCACCTCCAGGGCAACGAGACCGTCGGGAGCAAAGTCTGCTTCATCGACGGCCGCCCGTTCAAGAGCGAATACCGCCGCTATCGCATCTCCAGCGTCGAGGGCGGCAACGACGACTACGCCAGCATCCGCGAGGTCGTCAGCCGCCGCTACCGCGAGGCCGGCGAGGGGCACGAGCTCTATCCCGACGTGATCCTGATCGACGGCGGCCTGGGCCAGCTCCACGCCGCCCTGGAAGCCTTCGCGATCCTCGACATCAGGCCGCCCATGGTCATCAGCCTCGCCAAGAAGGAAGAGCTGATCTATGTGCAGGAGCGGAGCGAGCCGATCCGACTCTCGCGCGAGAACCTCGGCCTGCGATTGTGCCAGGCCGTGCGCGATGAAGCCCACCGCTTCGCCCAGCATTATCATCATGTGCTGAGGAAGAAGAAGACGCTGGAAGAGGAATGAGCCAGAGCAAGGACAACTCCCGCACGAACAGCGTCGCGGAGCCCGCGCCGGACGCCAGCGGGCCGAGGTATGTCTGGCGCGTGAACTTGTGGAAGCTGTGGTTGCAGGTATTCGCCATAGCGATGATGCCGAATAGCATGGCGGCGGCGGCATGGCTGCTCTCGCCTTCATCCGAACGGTCCCTTCCGGGGTTCTTGCTATGTCTCACATTGGTCTTCATGATCTTCGGACTGATCCCGTTTGTCATGCCTTGGCGCTGCGAGGCGACACGCGATTCGCTCGTCCTGGTGCGTGGCATCGGTCGTACCACCTACCCGCGCTCTGCTATCCGCGGCGTCTGCACGTTCCACAGCTCCAAACGCCCAATTCGCACTCTCTTGCTCAGAACGCGCGCGAGGCTACCTTCTCTCAGGGATTGCTTCCCCGAACATGAAGCCATCTTCGACACGCTCACCTCGATCTATGGCACATGCGAATGCACGCCCGAGCTCGAACCCGACTCGCCACTCTGGAAGTCCGTCGCGGATGAGCATGCCGAGCACGCCATGATCCGGCGTCGCCATCGAATCGCTGGGCGGTTGGAAGCGCTCGGCGTCGTTTCAATCCTCGCAACCATCGCCGCTGTGATCTGGCGCGACGCCGCGTTTGATTGGCTCTTCGGCCGACCGGTAGCGCCGGAGCCCGGCCCGCTCACCGCAGCACGCGTCGCTCTCACCGCCCTGGCGACGATGGCCGGCGTCACCTTGGTCGGCTCACTGGGCACCATCACGATTCGTGATCTCTTCCTCGGCGGCGCCATACGCGAGATCGTCGCAACCCGCGAGGCGCTCACCATCCGCCGCACACTCCGCACGACGGTCATCCCGCGCGACAGGATCCTGTTTGTTGAACCATCAAGGGCGCACTGGTTCGGCAGTGTACGAATCTACCTCCGAGGGCGCGGCAAGCGCCCCAGGTTGATGCGCGTGTCCCACAATGGAAGAGGCCTCGCCCGGTGGCGATTCCCCGCCGCCCTGATCTGGCTCTACGGCCGAGCACCAACCGCAACGAATCAAGCCCACCTGCACACGACGTGAACTCGCGCGACATCGCTCGCCACCCGCCCGCAAGTTGGTCGACGCGGACGAAAGGATTGCTCGTGTCGGCAAGAATGGTCGTCGGATCGCGGGCGGGCGGGAAGCTGGGCAACCCAGCCGATCGCGACGCCTCACCCGCGCTCGCCTCTCATCCGCGGGCGCGGTTCGATGGCAAGGGACTTCACCTCTTTCGCGCGGAGCTCGGTTCCGCTACTCCGCCACCTTGATCTCGCCACTGGACTCGAGCTTCTTGAGAACCTCAACGACGCCGTGCAGCGACATGCCGCGTGACTGCTGCTGCGCCAGGGGGTGGCTCTTGTCGCGGATCAAGAGGTGCGGGCGGTCTTCCGCGCCCTGGGTGAGGAGATCAACCTCAAGGCCGAGCACGCCGTCCATCATCGGGATCGGGTTGGCAATCGTCGCGCGGATCGGGGTGTTGGACGGCGCCGCGTCGTCCCAGGTGTCCACGATCGTGTCGAAGTCCTGCTCGCTCACCTCGGCCCAGAATCCCCACGCGAACGAGTCACCGGCCTCCGGCACGGGAACCAGCAGCACGCAACGCACGAAGAAGCGCTCGCGATCCTCGGCGTCGACAAACTGGCAAAGGTCCGACGTGACCTGCCCGCGCCGGTCGCGCTCGCGCCGCCCCAGCCGGAAGAAGGGGTCGGGCATGCCGAACGCGACGTCCATCGCGACGTTGTCGTGAACCTGCCCGCAGACGCCGCACTTGGATGGCATGGTGACTCCTTGGTAGGAGGGTAGGGGAAAGCGAGGCAGCGGGGCAGCGAGATATGGACGTGTGCCCCGACATGGCACATTCTCACAGGGGCACATCGCACATGGCGTGGGGTTGGAGGGCCAACCGATCGCTCGGCCATGCTCTGTCTTGGCCTTCGCACCTACCCTTGGCCCATGACCTCTTACGAACTCGTCCGCAGTGAATTCGGCGTGGGCATCCAGACCGGCTCGGGCGTCCTGGCGATCCGCCACCTCATCGGGATCGGGCGGAACTATGCCGAGCACGCCAAGGAGCAGAGCGCCGACGTGCCGACGCGCCCGATGGTCTTCACCAAGAGCCCGGCCAGCGCGAGCCTGCACGCCGACGACATCGTGATCCCGAAGCTCTGCCGCGACGCGGCGACCGGCGGCGACCAGACCGATTTCGAGGCCGAGCTGTGTGTCGTCCTGGGCCCCGGGCCTTCGGGCCGCGTGTGCAAGGACGTGTCGCCCGCGGACGCGATGGAGTTCGTGCTTGGCTACACGTGCGCCAACGACGTGTCGGCCCGCTGGTGGCAGAAGGAAGGATCGGGCGGGCAGTTCTGCCGCGGCAAGAGCTTCGATTCGTTCTGCCCGCTCGGGCCGCGGGTCGTGCCGCGCGACGCGATCAAGGACCCGCAGGACCTCCGCGTGATCTGCCGCGTCAACGGCACCACCATGCAGGACGGACGCACGCGCGACATGATCTTCCCCGTCGCCGATCTCATCAGCGATCTCTCACGCGGGATGACGCTCTTCCCCGGGACGATCATCCTGACGGGCACGCCCAGCGGCGTGGGCATGGCCCGCAAGCCGCCGGTGTGGCTGAAGGAAGGCGATGTCGTCGAGGTCGAAATCCCGGAGATCGGTGTGCTGAGGAACCGCGTGAAGAACGCGGAGTAAACGCGCGATCACCCATGGCCAAGAAGCCCTCGAAAACCCGCGACGACGAGCCCGTGATCGAGAACCGCAAGGCGCGGTTCCACTATCACATCGGCGAGACGCTCGAGACCGGCATCGTGCTGCACGGCACGGAGGTCAAGAGCGTCCGCGACGGCAAGGTCTCGATCGCCGAGGGCTATGTCCGCGTGCAATCCGAGCCGCCGCGGCTCTTCCTGCACAGCGTCAACATCGACCACTACGCGCCGGCCGGCCCGCTCACGGGCAAGAAGCAGCACGCCCTCACCCGCACGCGCGAGCTCCTGGCCCACAAGCGCGAGATCCGAAAGCTCTCGAAGGCGGTCGACGTGAAGGGCATGACGATCGTGCCGCTCAAGCTGTACTTCAAGAACGGCTACGCGAAGGTGCTGATCGGCGTGGCGCAGGGCAAGACGCAGTCCGACAAGCGGCAGACCATCGCCAAGCGAGAGACCGACCGCGAGATCAGCCGCGCGGTGAGCAAAAAAATCGGTAGCCGGAACCTCTGAACAATTCGGGCCCCGGCTCCAAGACCGCTTCCCTTGGCCCAGAAAGCCCGCGTCGAGAGGCGGGGTACCACATACGCGGAAGTTCCTGCCGTCACAAACGCGGCGGGAAACGCGCGGGCCCCGGCTCGGGCCGGAAAGGAGCCGCGCGGGGATCATGGTCCCGGCCCCGTGCCCAGCGGGCACGCCGCCAGGCGAATCGTGGCGTCAGCACCCCTGGTCGAACGCCTCCGCGAACGCGTCGTAGTCATCGCCGTTCACAAAGCCGTTGGAATCAAAGTCGGCGGCGGGGTCCGCGGCGTCGAACGCCTCGGCGAACGCGTCGTAATCGTCGCCGTTCACGAAGCCGTCCGTGTTCACGTCGGCGGGGCAATACACGGCGCCGGTTACAACCAACGCGTAGCCCTGCGTGCCCACGTTGACGGCGGCCGCATCGATCGTGATCGTCCACACGCCGGGCTCGGCGATCTCGCGATGCACCTGCTCGACGTTATTGATCGCGTCGGCGCTCCCGCCCACGTCGGAGAACCCGCCCACGAACACGTTGCCCAGGTACTCCCAGCCCGCGGGCGACTGGACGACGAGGTTGAGGTCATTCACCGCGGCGCTGGCCGCGTTCACGGCCGCGGGCGCATCGTGGAACGCGAGCGTGACGCGCAAGGGCTCGTCGGAGATCGCGGTGCGCACGCGGAGCGTCATGCTTTGGCCTGTTGAGAGGGCGCCCGCGATGCTGTTGTACTGATCGAGCACGCGGAGGCGCCGCGCGTCGCCGCTGAAATACAGGGCCGAATCGCCCAGCACGCGCCCCCACCCTTCGCGATCGCCCGGATAGCCCGCCTCGCCGGAGATATTTTGCGAGGCATTGATGAGGGCGGCCTTGAGCAGCGCCCCGGATGGTGTGATCGCGTTTGAGGCGTTCGCCGAGCCGGTCGGGTAGTAGCCACGCACGAAGTAGTCACGCATGAGCGTCGCGAGCCCCGCGATCGCGGGCGCGGCATAGCTCGTGCCCGAACCGCCCGACACTGAGCAGCCCGTCTGCGTCGCGGCGGCCTGGATGCCGCTCCCCGGCGCGAGCACCTCGGGCTTGCGGCGACCATCGGACGTCGGACCGCTCGCGCCCTCGGTGAAGTTGTCCTGGTTGGGCGTGTCGCCCGAGCCCGCGACCGCCAGGCAGTTCTTGGCGTTCTCGGGGATCTTGATCGTCACCGATGTCGAGTTCGCGACCGCGAAGATCACGAGGTTGTCGTCGTGCTGCCACGAGAAATCGTCGACCGCGCGCACCACGCCGGTGTACTGGCTGCTGTTGTTGAGCCCCCAGCTGTTGGAGTGGATGAACGCGCCCTGCGTGCGATGAAGCTCGAAGCGGGAGAAGACGCCGGTCTCGGTCGCGCTGGGCGGCGTGTTGAAGACCATCCGCGCGCCGTACGCCACGCCCGTGGATTCGCTCCCGTCCTGCGGATCGCCCAGCGCGATTGACGCGACGCGCGTGCCGTGGTCGGTGTAGCCGGTGGTCGCGTTGTACGCCTGGATCTTGCGGTGCGATGGGCCGATGGGGTTCACGGCGTCCAGGAAGGCGCAGTGATCGGGCGTGCAGCGTGTGTCGATGATGCCGAGGAGCTGTCCCGAGCCGGTGAGGCCGCGCGAGTAAAAGGGCGTGACGTTCACCTGGTTGCTCTGCACGATCCAGTTGACCGAATTGTCGCGCAGCTCGATCTCTCCCGGTTCGTCGAGCAGGCGCACGCCCGCGGCACGCGACGCGCTCACGATCTGCCCGCGCGCGACCTTCACGACCACTTCGCCCCTCGCGCTGGAGACCAGCGTCGCGGAGGGCGCGCCGACCTTGACCGCGTTCCACGCCGCGGCGGGATCAACGCCGGGAAACAATGTCGCCGCGACCATCACAAGCCCGGCGCGCTCGTCGTTGCTTCGAGAAGCATCCTTGAACGCTCGCTTGGCGCCGCCGGCGCGGGCCGCGAGCGAGGGGTCGAGCTTCCACGCGTCGTCATACGCGGAGACCGAGCGAACGAACTTCAGGGCACGGAGCTTTGCCTTGCTCGCGCCGGAGAGATCAGCCAAGTACGCGTGATCGGGGAGATAGTCGTGAAGCACCACTCCCGCGCCGACGAGGGCCGCACGCTTCGCGGGGGTCATCGGGGCGTCGAGCTCGATCACGCCGAAGGTGCCGCGCGAGAACGCGGCCTGATCGGCAAGCAGCGAGGGTCGCGCACCGAGATCGACATCACCGGTGCGGAGTCGCAGCGTGCCACGCGGGGCATCCTGAGGCCCCGCCATCGCCATCGCGCACGCCAGCCCCGCGCACACCATGACCACCCGGGTTGTCGATTGCGTCCGCATCCGCTCCCTCCGCTGCTCCCCGGCGTCGTGACGGCCTCGTGACGGCGCAAGCGCGGCGTCGAACAACGCCGCCGCCGCCGAGCTCCCGGGGCCCGCAAGACTGTACGAGCCCGAGGGTCCGATCGTTCCCTACGCGGCCTTGGTGGGGGCGCACGCCAGCCCGCGGCAGGCATCCAGGCCCTTGACGATGAGCGACCCGCCCATCACCTCGCAGCGCCGCGAGAGATCGTCGATCGCCTGCCGCCATTCCGAGGAGACGTTCGACACGCCGTCCATCGCCACCACCATCCGTCCGCGGCAGGAAAGGGCGGCGTCGGTGAGGCGGTAGGCGAGTTCCGCGGCCTGCTTGCTGCGGATTTCGCGCCCCAGGAGGCGGACGACCAAGATGCCTTCCGGTGCCGGCTCGAGCGTTACTTCGAGCGAACCAATCCGGAGTCTTTTCGCCGTTGATTGGTGATCGTTTGGGTTTACGACGGGTGAAGCGGCTTCGCGCATGGGCTCGAACTCCCATACGGCACGGGCAATGCCTGAAAACAAGTGGCGCGACGAGCTTCCGTGTCCCGTCCGCGTGCCGGAGTGCCCCGAACCGGCCAAGAAGAGACGTGCGATTCGCGCGGGCCCAGGTCAAGGGGCGGCATTCGCATTGCCGGGCGTCTCGGGTGGTTTGTGCCGGTCGTCGGTATCCTGAGGGGGTCGGGGCGCTTGGGCTCAATGGACTGAAGCCGCTTCGGGACTTGAGACGCGCGAACCGGGGGGATACAAGAAACGTCCAAGAACCGGGCCGGGGAGCCCGGAGCACGCCGGGCGAGCGACGCGGGTTTGCCGGGCGTGGCGGGAAGTGGCTAGGAACAGACGATGATTGAACTCAACTCGTTGACGAAACGGTTCGGATCGCCATCGACGGGGATCCTGGCCGTGGACGGCGTGACGCTCAAGGTCGACAAGGGCGAGGTGCTCGGGTTCCTCGGGCCGAACGGCGCGGGCAAGAGCACGACGATGAAGATGGTGACGGGCTTCCTGACGCCGACGTCGGGGAGCGCGAGCGTGTGCGGGCACGACGTCGTCAAGGCCCCGATCGCGGTGAAGGAGCGGATCGGCTACCTGCCCGAGGGC
The DNA here is from genome assembly GCA_020853815.1 of Phycisphaerales bacterium. Lineage (GTDB taxonomy): Bacteria > Planctomycetota > Phycisphaerae > Phycisphaerales > UBA1924 > JABWBC01. The sequence continues at coordinate 21,325 of JADYYE010000057.1, read as the reverse complement.
GCGCCCGCGTACCCGGACATGACGCCCGAGTCGTTCCTTTCCTTCTGCGCGCAGGTGCGGAAGATGGGGGACCGGGCGGAGGCGCGGATCGCGCACGTCGTCGAGCGCGTGCAGCTCTCGGGCGTGCTTCGTCAGCCGATCGAGACGCTCTCCAAGGGCTTCAAGCGGCGCGTGGGCCTGGCCCAGGCGATCCTGCACGACCCCGAGGTTCTGATCCTCGACGAGCCGACCGACGGCCTGGACCCCAACCAGAAGCACGAGGTCCGCGCCCTCATCCGCGAGATGGCGGGCAAGAAGGCGATCGTGCTCTCCACGCACATTCTCGAAGAGGTCGAGGCGGTGTGCACCCGCGCGATCATCATCGCGCGCGGGCGCGTCATCGCCGACGGCACGCCCGCGCAGCTCGCGGCCCGCTCGCGCGTGCACAACGCCGTCACCATCGCGGTGCGCGGCGCGGACAAGGACCAGATGGTCGGCGAATTGAAACGCATCACCGGCGTGCGCGACGTGGACCACGCGCGCCAGGACAACGGGCTGTGCCGCGCGACGGCCATCGCCAAGCACGGGCACACCATCGCGGGCGAGGTCAGCGCGCTGGTCAAGGCGCGGGGCTGGGGGCTGGAGGAGTTGCGCGTGGAGCACGGGCGCCTCGACGAGGTCTTCCGGGACATCACGCAGAGCAAGTAGTGAACATGGAGAACACCGCTCTGGAGAGTGGTGCCACGAAGAAGCAAAGCACACCACTCTGGAGAGTGGTGCCACCAAGAACCGGAGATGAAGCGTGCAAGGGTGGTATCCGATCTTCAAGCGCGAGCTGGCGGGGTATTTCGTCACGCCCGTCGCGTACATCTTCATCGTGATCTTCCTGCTGCTGGCGGGGGTGTTCACGTTCCAATTGGGCCGGCTGTTCGAGCGCGGACAGGCGGACCTTCGCCCGTTCTTTGACTTCCTGCCCTGGCTCTATCTGTTCCTCATCCCCGCCGTGTCGATGCGGCTGTGGGCCGAGGAGCGGCGCGGCGGGACGATCGAGCTTCTGCTCACGCTCCCGGTGTCGCAGTGGGGCGCGGTCTTGGGCAAGTTCCTGGCGGCGTGGGCGTTTACGGGCCTGGCCCTCGTGCTCACCTTCCCGCTCTGGATCACGGTGAACTACCTCGGCGACCCGGACAACGGCGTGATCGTCGGGTCGTACATCGGCGGGCTGCTCATGGCCGGCGGCTTCCTGGCGATCGGCTCGTGCGTGTCGGCGGCGACCAAGAGCCAGGTGATCGCGTTCGTCATCAGCCTCATGATCTGCCTGGGCTTCCTGCTCGCGGGATTCTCGCCCGTGCTCGACTTCTTCAAGGGCTGGGCGCCGTCGTGGCTCATCGAGGCCGTCTCGAGCTTCAGCTTCCTTTCCCGGTTCGACGGCCTGGGCAAGGGCGTGGTCACGCTGCGCGACCTGGTCTTCTTCGGGTCGCTGATCGGCGTGTTCCTCTACGGCGCGGGGATCGTGATCGAGATGAAGAAGGCCGAGTAGAAACTTCGACGGGATTCTCCGCGGGCGCTCCCGCGATCGGTGGAAACAACCATGAACACCAAGGTCTTTGGAATCGGCGGCCTCATCCTGCTGGTGGCCCTGTTCTTCGGGATCAACATCCTGGCGGGGCGAGCCGCTCGATCCGCGCGGATCGACCTCACCTCGCAAAGGCTCTACACGCTCACCGACGGCTCGCGGAACATCGCGCGCTCGATCGACGAGCCCATCAAGCTCACGCTGTACCTCTCGGACAAGGCGATGCAGGGCCTGCCGGGGCTGGTCAGCTATGCCCAGCGCGTACGCGAGGTGCTCGATGAGTTTTCGGCCATGTCCGGCGGCAAAATCGTCGTGAACGCCGTCGACCCCGTCGCGTTCTCCGAGGACGAGGACCGCGCCAACGAGGCGGGCGTGCGCGGCTCGCAGATCGCGCCGGGCGTCTCGGTGTACTTCGGGCTGGTCGGCACCAACGCGACCGACGGCAAGGAGGTCATCCCGTTCTTTGATCCGACGGCCGAGCGATTCCTGGAGTATGAGGTCGCGCGGTTGGTGTACTCGCTGGCGAACCCAAAGAAGAAGGTCGTCGGGCTGATGTCGACGCTCCCGGTCGAGGGCCTGCCCTTTGACCCGCTGACCGGCCAGCCCTCGCGACAGCAGCCCTGGCAGGTGGTCAAGGAGCTGAAGTCGCTCTTCGAGGTGCGGAACGTGCCAACGACGGCGACGGAGATCCCGGCGGACGTTGACCTGCTCATGGTCATCCATCCCAAGCAGCTCGGCGACGCGACGCTCTACGCCATCGATCAGCACGTGATGAAGGGCGGCAAGTTGCTGGTGTTCGTCGATCCGATGTGCGAGGCCGACCCCTCCGGCGCGGACCCGCGAAACCCGATGGCCGCGATGATGGCCGATCGCTCGTCGAGCCTCGGAAAGGTCTTCGATTCCTGGGGGCTCGAGCTCGTGCCCGGCAAGATCGCCGGCGACCGCGTGTTTGCGACGCAGGTCACGATGCGCGGCCAGGGACAGGCGATCCCGTTCCTCGCGTGGCAGAGCGTGACCAAGGACGGCATCGATCGCACCGACCCCACCACGGGCCAGCTCACGTCGCTCAACCTCGGCACGCCGGGCATCCTGCGCCTCAAGAGCGACGAGAAAAAGGAAGAGATCAAACCTGAAGAGAAGCAGGACGAAACCAAGAAGGACGAGGCCAAGCCCGAAGAAGCCAAGAAAGAAGGCGACGCGACGACTGACGAGAAGAAGACGGAAGAGAACAAGCCCGCGGAAGCCAAGCCGACCGAGACCAAGCCCGAAACCATGCCCGCGGCCAGATCGGTGATCGCGCTGACGCCGCTCGTCCACACCACCACGCAATCGCAGGAGATCGACGCGATGCAGGTCGCGGCCATGCCCGACCCCAAGCGCCTGCTCAACGATTTCAAGCCCAGCGGGCAGGAGTTCGCCATGGCCGCCCGCCTGTCGCTCGCGCCGGGCGTCGCGTTGCACTCGGCCTTCCCCGCGGGCAAGCCCGCGCCCGCCGAGGGCCAGACGCCCACCGATCCCAAGGCCGGCCATGTGGACGAGACCAAGGGCCCGATCAACGTCGTCGTCGTCGCCGACGTCGACTTCATGAACGACCGCTTCTGGGTGCAGATCGACCAGATCTTCGGCATGGCGCGCAAGATCGCCGACAACGGCGACTTCGTCGTCAACCTCGTCGACAACCTGTGCGGCTCGGCGGACCTCCTGTCCGTCCGAGCCCGCGGAGAGTTCGCGCGACCCTTCACGCTCGTCGAGGACCTGCAGCGCAAGGCCGACGACAAGTTCCGCGCCCGCGAGCAGGAACTCCAGCAGCAGATCCAGCTGACGCAGGACCGCATCGGCGAGCTGCAGCGCCAGCGCCCCGACGCCAAGGAAGAGTCGGCGATGATCCTCTCGCCCGAGCAGAAGGTCGAGATCGACAAGCTCGAGAAGCAGATGTTCGACGCGCGCAAGGAGCTGCGCCAGGTGCAGCTCAACCTGCGCTCCGATATCGACACCCTCGAGGCCAAGCTCAAGTTCATCAACATCGGCGCCATGCCGGTCGTCGTCGCCCTGGCGGCGCTGGCGATCGGCGGCTTCCGGGCGGCACGCCGCTCGGGCCAGAAGAAGACAGGGAGTGCGGCATGAACGCCAAGGTTCTTTCCATCCTCCTCGGGATCGTGCTCGTCGTCGCCGGGCTGGCGGTGTACTTCACAGTGACGCCGATGTATTCATCGAGCGTCACCATGACGACGACGACGAGGCTCTTCCCTGACCTGGCCGACAAGATCAACGACGTTGCCCTCGTCCGCGTGAAGAACCCAAGCGCCGAGACGATCGTCAAGAAGACCGACAAGGGCTGGGGGCTCGAATCGCGCGGCGGGTACCCCGTCGAGTTCGAGAAGGTGAAGGAAGCGCTGATGTCGCTGGCCGACCTCTCGGCGCTCGAGACCAAGACCAGCAAGCCCGACATGTACACGCGCCTGGGCGTGGAGGACATCACGCAGGCGGGCGCGACGTCCAAGCTCGTCACGCTCGAAGACGCGGGCGGCAAGCCCATCGCGTCGCTTATCGTCGGCAAGGACGCGGGCAACGCCGGGAGCAAGACGCAGGTCTACGTCCGCCGCGCGGGCGAGGCGGCGTCGCTGCTCGCCGAAGGGCGGACGAGCCCCTCTTGGTCGTTCCCCACCGACGCGATGACGTGGGTGAAGCGCGAGCTCACCGCGTTCGACTCTGGGCGCGTCAAGGGCGCGATCTTCGTTCACCCCGACGGCTCGTCGGTCGTGGTCGATCGCCCGAGCAGCAAGGAAGTGAACTACCGCGTCGCGGATGTCCCCGCGGGCAAAGAACTCTCGTCGCCCGGAGCCGCAAATTCCGCCGCCGGCGCGCTCGCCTATGTCAGCTTCGAGGACGTGAAGCCCGCCGGAGATCTCAAGGACGCAACGCCCAGCGGCTTTGCGGAATATCAAACCTTTGACGGCCTGCGCCTCAACATCCAGCTCAGCAAGGTGGGCGAGAAGTCCTGGGGGATCCTCACCGCGACGTACGAAGCGCCGGTACTGGCCGAGGGTGAGCAGCCCGACCCGATCGCGCGTCCCGCCGCGGACGTGCAGAAAGAAGCCGCGGACCTCGCCGCCAAGTGGAGCGGCTGGGCGTTCCTGATCCCCGAGTTCAAGGCCAAGCAGTTCGCGACCACGATGGACGACCTGCTGAAAAAGGACGAGCCCGCGGGCACCACGCCGGAAGGCGAAGCGCCGCCCCAACTGCCGACCCAGTTGCCGCCCCAATTACCGCCGGGCGATTCGATCCTCACGCCGCCGAAGTAGCGATCGACGCTGTTCAATTGCCCTGTGACTGACGCGAATCGACCCGGCTCTCCGCCGAGTCTCCGCCCCCGCGTCCATAGGCCTCGCGATCGGCGCAATCGCACGGCGCTGGGTTCGTGACCACGCCTCCTACGCTCCACCATGCTCCCCACGCACGCGCTCTCGCTCGCCCCCGACGAACTGCTCCAGCGTGAGTGGTTGCTCGCCGACGGCACGGGCGGCTTTGCGATGGGATCGCTGGCCGCGATCCCGACGCGCCGATATCACGCGTGGCAGATTGTCGCGACCGATCCGCCCGTTGGGCGCGTCGTGATGCTGCACTCGGCGAGCGAGCAACTGGTCCTCTCGCCCGGCCGCCCCAACGAGCGGCGCATCGATCTCTCGAGCTTTCTCTTCCACGGGCTGGGCGAGCCCCATCCCGTCGGCGCGTCGCTCATCACGCGTTTCGAGCAGGAGCCCGGCCTCGTGCGATGGACGATCGACGTTCCCGGCGCGCCCGGGACCAAGGCCGCCCGCGTGACGCGTGAGCTGGCGCTGATCCCGCCATCGACCGATGGGGCTCGGGACGGGTCGCGCGCGGGCGCGTGCCGCGTGAGGTATTCGGTGTCGTCGACGGAGGCGGTGCGGCTGGTCGTCCGGCCGCTCGTCGCGCTCCGCGATTTCCACGAGCTCGTGCGCGACGCCGATCTGGGTGATCGATATTGCACCACGCGCCAGGGTGATCTCGTTCGCGTCGAGCTGGCCTCGAACACCGCGGGGAATCTCGCGGGCCGCGTGAATCTCGCGTGCTCGGCCGGCTCACGTTCCACATCCCCGAGCCCCGCCGCGTTCGCCACAGAGCCGCAGGCGTGGCGGAACTTCCGCTATCCGCACGAATCGCTGCGCCACCAGGAAGATCGCGAGAACCTGTACTCGCCCGGCGCGTTCACGAGCGATGCACCGCCCGGCGCGGAACTCGTGGTCGAGCTGGAGTCCTGGCCCGGCGCGTTCGAGGATCGCCCGCGCCTCACGATCGAGCAATCGCTGAAGTCCGGGCGTGCCCGGCTCGCGGGGCTGGTGAGCCCGCTGGCGGAGCGCGTGCCCGAGCCCGAGCGCGATCTGATCGCGTCGCTGGTGTGCGCCGCCGATCAGTTCGTCGTCCGGCGCGGCGCGGTCGATGGCGCGCCCGCGCACGCCGGCTCGCCGATCGCCACGCCGCCCGGAGCCGCGAGCGAATCATCCCGCGCCTCCATTATCGCCGGCTACCCGTGGTTCAGCGACTGGGGGCGCGACACGATGATCTCGCTCCCGGGCCTCGTGCTCGCGACCGGGCGCACGCGCGAGGCGCGCGGGGCGCTCGAGGCCTTCGCGTCCCTGTGCCGCGACGGCCTGATCCCCAACTGCTTCGACAACGCGACCGGGCACGCGGAGTACAACACCGTCGACGCGTCGCTGTGGTTCATCCACGCCCTCGACGCCTACCTCGGCGTCACCGGCGATCGCGACGCACTCCGCGGGCGCTGCGGGCGGGCGGCCCACGAGATCATCGACGCCTATCGCGCCGGCACCCGCTTCTCCATCGCCATGCAGAACGACGCCCTGATCGCCGCCGGCTCGCCCGACACCCAGCTCACCTGGATGGACGCGCGACGCGACGGCATCGTCTTCACGCCGCGTTTCGGCAAGCCCGTCGAGATCAACGCGCTGTGGGTCCACGCGCTCCGCTGCCTGGCACGGCGCGATCCGACCCGGGCCAAGGAACTGATCGCGCTGGCGGACCGCGCCGCCGCGTCGTTCGTCGATCAGTTCTGGAATCCACGCACCGAGTCGCTCATCGACGTGCTGACGCCCGACGCCTCGGGCGCGTGGCGAGCGTCGGGCGAGACGCGCCCGAACCAGCTTTTCGCGGCCAGCCTCGAGCTCTCGCCGCTCTCGACGGCGCAGCGCGCGGGCGTGGTGAAGCGCGTGCGGTCGCTCCTTGCGACGCCGATGGGCGTGCGCACCCTGGCGCCGTCCGACCCCGGCTATCAGGGGCGCTACCAGGGCTCGCTCTTCGAGCGCGATCGCGCGTACCACAACGGGACGGCCTGGCCGTTCCTGCTCGGCCCGCTCGCCGAGGCGATCCTCCGCGCCGGCGCGTTCTCGCCCGAGTCGCGCAAGAGCGCGATCGAGGTGCTCACCCCCGCGGCGAAGTCCCTGCTCGCGCCGCTCGCGGGCGGCTGCGTCGGACAGATCGCGGAAGTCTTCGATGGTGATTCAACCAGCGTCGAGCCGCAGCGCCCCGGCGGCTGCGTGGCCCAGGCCTGGAGCGTCGCGGAGATTCTGCGTGCGTGGCTCCTGGCGCAAGGGAAGTAGGACGGCGGGTCCGGCTCGCTCCGTTCGACGGGTCGCACGCACGGGGAGCGGACCGTGAGCCATGGGCCGCGAAGCGTTGGCTCCAGGGTCGTGCGACCTATGCCTTCTCTGATTTGCCGATTTCATGCGCGGGGCGTCCCGCGTTGATGAGGCGGACGGCGTCGTCCGGCGAGATGGTTCCCTCGGCGACATAGGCCGCGATCTCGCGCCGAGACTCTTCGCGGGCCTTTGTTTTCGCGATCGAACTGGTGTAGCTGGCGACGATCCAGACCATGCCGGCCAAGATCATGCCCAGTGGGATGATTTCGTCGGCGCCGGCCAGTGTCACAATGTCAATCATCGCCGGTCTCCTTTTCGTTCAGCAGTGCTCGGGCTTCTCGCCGGCCTTCATCAGCTTCTCGCCCTGCTCGGGGGTCATCGAGCCCTCGGCGATGAAGGCGGCGATCTCGCGCCGGGTCTTCTCGCGTGAGGCCGCCTTGACGGCGGAGGTCGTGCGCGAAATCGCGGTCGTGACGACGATCATGCCAAAGAGCATGAGCCACCAGAAGTTGTTGCCCTGGGTGGCGGCGTCGATGATGCGATCGAGGCCGTTCCGGGAACCGTCGACAACCTGCGCGAGCAGCATGGGGCGCTCCAATCTCAAGGCCGCGGCGGGAACAGCCCGACCACCCGGACCACCCCCCTTGTTGGGAATCGTATCGGCGGGTTTTCGCGGGCGGGGCTTACGATTCGCGGATGGCCCGTGGCCCAACCCAACCCGAACCCCGCCCCCGCGCCGGGCAGACCGACGCCGCCGAGCGATACGAGGCAGCGCGGGATGCGGCCGTGGTCCGCGAGATTCTCCGTCGATACGCCCAGGGCTGGTTCCCCATGGCCGAAACGCGCGACGCCCCGGCCCAGTGGGTGCAGCCCAACCGGCGCGCCCTGATCCCTCTGGACGAGTCGTTCCGCGTGTCGCGCTCGCTGCGGGCTCGGGTGCGGAGCGGGAAGTTCGTGATTCGCTGCGATTCGGCGTTCGAGCAGGTCATCCGCGCCTGCGCCCAGCCCGGGCCGGGACGGGCCGAAACCTGGATCAACGACGACATCATCGCGTGGTACTCGCTCTTGCACCATGCGGGCTACGCGCACTCGATCGAGGCGTATCTGACGAACAACCGCGGCGGGGCAAGCGCCGATCCGAATGGCGAGCTCACGCTCGTCGGCGGGCTCTACGGCGTCACGCTCGGGGCGGCGTTCTGCGGCGAGTCGATGTTCTCCCGCCCCGCCCTCGGCGGCACCGACGCCAGCAAGGTCTGCCTCGTCCACCTCGTCCACCATCTCCGGCGCGCGGGCTTCGCGCTCCTTGACGCGCAGATTCAGAACGCCCACACCGACCAATTCGGCGCGGTGCATGTGTCGCGCACCAAGTACTTGAAGTTGCTGAACGGGGCCCGGGCGAAATCAGCCGCGTGGCCCGAGTTCGATCCGTCGCTCGCGGTCTGCACGCTCACACGCCCGGATCAACCATCACAGAGCTAGACGGCCTCCATCCCGCGCCGCACTCGGGGCAGCGCTCGGCCTTGGGAATCGCGCTCATGTCATACCCGCAGAGAGGGCAGCGCCCCGCCTCCAGGCGCCGGCGGCGGCGTCCGAGCGGCAAGAGAAAAACCATCGGGCCCAGCGCGATGAGCCCGATCGTCGAGCAGATCAACAGAGCGAAGAACGTCCCCTCGCCGCAGTAGCAGTTGCTCTTGCGCCGCACCATCACGTCCAGCGGGACCATGCTGACGGTTTCGACCACGCTCCCGATGAAGAGGCGCTTGGCGACCAGATGCAGGCGCGTTTCGTCCGATTGACGGCGAAGGAACGCTCCGAGCAGAGGCGTGGCGAAGGTCCACATCACGAGGGTCGCGGTAAGGACGACCGCGAAGGCCTCGTCGGGCGCGTCGTGGTCGTGCGTGACCGACCAGAGCGACATCGCGATGAATCCCAGCCCGCCCAAAAGCGCGGCGGCGCACAGCGCGCAGACGCACGCGACCAGGCCGAGCGGCGTGCGCTCGCGATACACCGTGATGAGCAGGCCGAACGCGACGCCCACGCCGGTGACACCGGAGACCAAGACCATCGAGAGCGACGTGAAGAGATCGTAGAGCTTCGGCGCCGCCTCGCCCCAGCCGACGTTGAGGGCTTCGAGGATGGCGATGAGGGCGGCGTGGGTTCCGCCGGTCATGGCCCCGATGATGAGGGCGGCCAGGGCGTGGTGGAGCCACGGAACGTCGCGCGGGCCGCGCACCCCCGGCGGGCGGGCCGGGAGCATGATGACACCTTGCACTCCGGCGATGGCGAGGGAGTGAACGCCGATGACGAGGAGATAGTCCGCGTCGGCGACGTCATTCCACCATTCGGAGAACGCCTCAGGGAGCTCCGAGCCGAAGAGAAGCCGCCCGAGCACCCACATCGCGAAGGTCTGTGCAAGCCAGAAAAAGACAAAGGTCCGGACCTTGACGCGGTCGTGGGACGGCGCGGGCGCGAGGGCGGTCTCGGGCGGGCTCGTGTCGCCGGGCTCGTTTTGCAGTTCCGCCATGGGGTCCAGCGTATCACCCCAAGCGCCCCCCGGATAACCCCGGTGTGGGCCAGCGACGAACTCCCCATAACACGAGCGTCCTCCGCTGATGACAACCAACCCGCGACAATACCGCCTTGAAGATCAATTTGTAGGTCGGAAGCTCCGATACCCGAGTCATGTCGTTCGAAACACGCGCCGAGCGGATGTCGCATCTCACCGGGCACGAACGCACCTTCGAGCCCAGCGAGATTATCGTCAGCAAGACCGACACCAAGGGGCGCATCACCTATGCGAACCAGGTGTTCCAACGCGTCGCGGGCTACACCGAGGCCGAGTTGCTCGGCAAGCCGCACAGCATCGTGCGCCACCCCGACATGCCGCGTTGCGTGTTCAAGTACCTGTGGGACACGATCGCGGCGGGGCGCGAGGTCTTCGCGTATGTGCTCAACCGATCCAAGTGCGGCGACCACTACTGGGTTTTCGCGCACGTGACGCCGACGTTCGACCACCACAACCGGATCATCAGCTATCACTCGTCGCGGCGCGTGCCCTGCCGCAAGGCGCTATCGACCATCATCCCGATCTATCAGTCGCTCATGGGCGTGGAGAAGCGCCACGCCAACCCGCAGGACCAGTGGAAGGCGTCGCTCCCGGTGCTGGTCGACACGCTGACCAAGGCCGGGGTGAGCTACGACGAGTTCATCTTCTCGATCACGGATCAGAACGTGGGGGCGGCGGCATGAGCGAGCATTCATACGAGGCGACGCCGAACTATTCATCCGGGGCGCGCAACTGGATCGCGGAGGCGTCGGACGTGTGCCAGCGGGCCGCCCAGGGCGACCTCGAAGCCCGCGTTCTCAACATCGACGACCAGAAGCACGCGAGCCCGGACATGCCGGAGTTGCTCCACGCGATCAACCACCTGCTGGACATGACCGACGCGTTCGTCCGCGAGGCGACGGCGTCGCTGGAGTTCGCGGGCGACGGGAAGTTCTTCCGCCGGGTGCTGCTGGCGGGTATGCGCGGATCGTTCGCGCGGGCCGCGGGCTCGATCAACGCCGCCACCGCCCAGATGGAGCAGGAAAAGAAGGCGCTGGACAAGGCGCACGCGCAGCGCCTTGAGTTGGAGGAGGATTTCAACAAGCTGCGCGAGGTGGTGCGGGCTCTGGCCGACGCGACCGGGCACATCGACCTGATGTCCAAGACGATGGCCAAGCTCGCCAGCCAGACCTCGCTGCTGTCGATCAACGCGTCGATCGAGGCCGCCCGGGTGGGCGACATGGGGCGCGGCTTCGGCGTGGTCGCGTCTGAAGTAAAGAAGCTGGCGACCCAGGCCGCCAGCGCAAGCTCCGAGATCCAGGGACGCGTGCGCGAGCTCACGGGTGCGGCGAAGAACACGTCGCAGACGATCGAGCAGATCTGGACCGTCATCCGTGACCAAGACTCACAACAAGCGGAGAAAAAGGCGGCGTGAAATCCGCCGCGCAGGCGCGCAAACGCTCCCCCGAGATCGGTTGCCAATCCACCGGCCGCCCACCGGAACCTCCGGGCCATTCGAGCTCAGCCGTGAGGATCGCTTCCAATAGGCTGAAGATCGGCCTCGGAAAGGCGCGCCACCAAATACGCCGAGGTTCCCAACACCACTTGCCCGAATGCCGCATGTCGATCAGTGCCCCGGCAGGTACTTGTCCATCCAGTCGTCCTGGCGGAGGACCGACGCGCGGTTGATGCGGTCGCGCTTTTCAGAGCGGCTCTGGGCGAGACGGAAGAGCCACGCATGGGACGAGGTGGGGAGTTCGTCGCCGCCGTCCGCGCCCCGGGGCGATCCGGTACGGCGCGAGACGATGCGGGCGAGGCGCGGCGTGTGGAGGCGCACCAGTTCGTCCTCGAGCGAGACGAAGATCTGGGCCGAGCCGGGGTCGCCCTGGCGGCCCGATCGTCCGATGAACTGGCGGTCGATCCGTTTGGCGCCGTGGAGCTCGGTGAGGATGACGTGCAGGCCGCCGGCTTTCTTGGCGGCGTCGTCGGGCTTGATGTCCGTGCCGCGTCCGGCCATGTTGGTGGCGACGGTGATGGAGGCCTCGCGCCCGTGTTCTCGCCCGTAGCCCGCGGCGGCGATGAGCTCTGCCTCGTCCTTGTCGAAGTTGGCGTTGAGCACTCGATGGGGCAGGCCGATCGATTCGAGCAGGCGAGAGATCAGCTCCGACGCCGCGACGGAGCGCGTGCCCACGAGCACGGGGCGACCCTTGGCGTGCAACTCAGCGACGCTCTCGGCGATGGCGCGCCACTTGGACTCCTGCGTGCGGAAGACGCGCATGGGCCACTGCTCGCGGATCACGGGGCGGTTGGTCGGCACGACGATGACGGGGCGCGAGTAGACCGATTCCATCTCGCCGGTCGCGTCGGCGGCGGTGCCCGTCATGCCGCACAGGAACGGGTAGCTGCGGAAGAAGCGCTGGAAGCTCATGCGCGCGAGCGTCTCGCGGTCGGCGGTGACGTCGAGGCCCTCCTTGGCTTCGACCGCCTGATGCAGACCGTGCTCCCACGAGCGGTCGGCGAGGAATCGCCCGGTGTATTCGTCGACGATCATGACCTTGCCGTCGACGACCTGGTATTGGCGGCCGTTGGTGTAACAGTGGCGCGCGACCAGGGCCTGTCGGACGAGTTCCTCGGCGCGGCGGGTGGCGCGCCAGATGGAGTCGGGGAGTTCATCAAACATCTGGCGGGCGCGGTGCTGCCCGCGGCGTTTCAGTTCGGAGCGGCGGTAGACGTGCTCGATGGAATAGTCGGGGCCTTCGTCGAGCTTGGCGGCGATGCGGGCGGCGTCGCGATAGACCTGGGCCATGTCGTGCTCGCGGCGCGAGCGGGCGATGATGAGGGGGACGACGCCCTCGTCGATGAGGACCGCGTCGCATTCGTCGACCATCGCGGCGTGCAGGCCCGGGATCATCGGGCCGCCGGAGCGCCCGGCGGACATGAGGGACTGACGGCCGGTCCACGGCGTGTTGACGGGGCCCATTCGGATCTGGTCGCGGAGCCAGTCGGCGGTGATCTGCTTTGGCGTGCCGTAGACGATGGGCTTGGCGTAGATTTCGAAGCGTTCGTGCTCCTCGGTTTCCTGGACGATCGCGCCGACGTCGCAGAGGCAGCGCCGGTAGAGCTGGCCGCGGGACTGCGCGTCGCGTGCGGCGAGGTAGTCGTTGACCGTGAGGATGTGCAGGCGCCGGTATCGCCAGGCGAGCAGCGGAGCGGCAATGGAGCCCGTGAGCGTCTTTCCCTCGCCGGTGAGCATCTCGATGATGCGTCCGTGGTAGAGGGCCAGCGCGCCCATGAGCTGGACGAGGTAGGGTTCTTCGCCGGTGATGCGCCGGGCGGCCTCGCGCGTGAGCGCCAGGGCACGGCGAACGGATTCTTCGTCGGCGCGTCCGCGGACGAAGAGCTCACGGGCGCGGGTGATGTGCTCGTCGAGCACGCCGTCGGAGCAGTTCCGGATTTCGGGAGCGAGCAGGTCGATCTGCTGGGCCTGGTCGCGGAGCCAGGCGATGCTGATGCGCCGGTTCTTGGCGCGCATGAGCACGCGCCCGAAGGCCATGTCGACGCCCGACGGCACCTTGGGCTTGACGCGCCGGGAGCGGAGCGATTCGAAGAGGGCGTGGTAGCGGGTGAGGGCTTGGCTCATGGGAGCGATGGTCAGGTCGCCAAATGGTCAAATCGCCAAATGGCCAAATGGCCAAAGGAAGGGAGGACAGGAGGGGTGAGGGAAGTCGTCATCGAGTGGGTGTTCTTGTCGAGGTGTTTGCGGTTGAGCTCTTGATCAATTGGTGATCTCCTTCTCAGATCGTGACTCGTCCCTGGATTGCCTTCTGCAGGCGGTCGACCCACTGGGTCAGCCACGGCTTCCTGGGAAGTGTGAAGCGGAGGCGCACGCGTTCGCCCGGCGCGCTCCCGCCGACCAGTTGTGCGGCGTCCTTGGCGTCGACATAGACCCACCACAGGTGCTGCTTGGCCTGGGGTGCGGAGCGCTGGTCGGTCTGCTGCTCGGTCTCGATCGTGCCGCCGCCGGCGTAGGCGAGCGCGGGGTGGCGGAGCTGGCGCTGGCCGGCGTCGACGATGCGGACGTTCGTGCCGTCGATGAAGCGGTCGATTTTGGAGAGCGTGCGCATCTCGACGCTGAACTGGTCGTGGGGAAGCTCAAAGAGCCACGAGGCCTCGGACTGCGTGAGCGATGCGGCGACGCGGAGATTCGCGGGGTTGACGAACTCGCAGACCTGCTTGCCCTCCTTCATGTACGAGCCGACAAAGTTTGCGGGGTCGTTGCCGACGACCACGCCGTCGAATGGCGCGCGGACGACGAGGCGTTCGGCCCGCCCGCGGGCCTGGGCGATCTGGGCCTGGATCGCCTCGACGCGTCCGCGGGCGACCTGGGCGCCCGCGGTCTCGTTCTTGGCGACGGCCTGCTGCTCCGTCGAGCGGGCCTCGGCGAGCATGGCGTCGGCGAGCTGAAGCTGGGCGACCAGCTCGGGACTCTCGCATGTGATGATGGGCTCGCCCTCCTTGACGAAATCTCCGGGGCGTGCGTGGACCTTGGTGACAAAGCCGTCGGCACCGAAGAACAGGCCTGTGGTCTGGTCGCTCTCGACGACGCCGCCCGCGGTGCGATGGTCGGGCATGGGGATCGCGCCGATGAGGAGCGTGCCGGCGACCAGGAGAACGAAGCTGGTGGCGATGGCGCGTGGGCGAAACTCGGCGAGCTGGGGGCTGGTGGCGAGCCAGTGGACGAACTTGCCGACGGGGAGGATGAACCACATGGAGGCGGTCCACGCGGCGAGGATGAGGCCGATCGCAAAGAGCTTGCCCATGATGTAGAGCGTGATCGAGACGAAGAGGAAGAGGCGATAGATCAGGGCGCCGATGCCGTAGACGATGAGGATCGCCTGCTCGCTGGGGACGGAGCTGGGCGGCGTGGCGTTCTTGACGCGATAGATGTAGCGCTGGGCGAGGTGATTGAGCATGCCCGTGGAGCGCATCATGAGGTTCGGAACCTCGAGCAGGTCCGAGAGGATGTAGTAGCCGTCGAAGCGCATCAGCGGGTTGGCGTTGAAGAGGACGGTGGAGACGCCGGAGGTGAGCATGGCGTTGTACGCGAGCTGGTGGGCCAGGCCGCCGGTGTCGCGGGTGGCGGTCCAAACGAAGGCGGCGACGGAAGCGACGAAGAGCTCGAAGATCATGCCGCCCGCGCCGACGGCCATGCGCCGGTACTTGCTCTCGAACGCCCAGCACGCGGACGCGTCGACGTACGGCGAGGGGAGGAGCACGAGCATCATCACGCCCATCTCGGGCACCTGCCCCCCGAAGCGACGACAGATCACGCCGTGCCCGGTTTCGTGGATGATCTTGGTTGCGACGAAGACAGCCATGATCCAGCCCCAGTTGGACGGCGCGACGGCGGAGCCGAAGCCGTTGACCAGCTCGTTCCAATGGGGCAGGACGGTGGCGAGCGCCGCGATAAGCAAGACGAGCCACGCGATGAGGCCGACGGGGTTGAGGATCGGGCGCAGGATCGGTTCGAGCCAGGCCAGGGCGCGATCGGGGTTGAAGAGCTTGACGCGGAAGTACATCAGGCCGATCGCCTGCTGCTGGACCTTCTTCTTGGTGCGCTCCTTGCCGCGTCCCAGGAGCTGCTCGGTCTCCGGCGAGTGGTCGACGCGCAGCAGGTTAGAGTTGTAGAGCTGGCTGAGGAGACTGATGATCTCGTTCTGGGTGGGCGCGTGATCGCCGTACCGGGAGAGGACAAGCTCCCAGGTTTGTTCGACGGTCCGCGTGCCGTCGAGCAGCCCGACAAACTCATTGGCGATGGGGGAGAGCCGGAAGAACTGGTTGGTGGTGGGGTCGTGGGCGACGTGCCAGCGCATGCCGCGGTAGTGCTGGCGGGTGATCTGCACCTGCGGGCGGAGGCGCGGCGTCATGGCGCGGACGCGGTGCCAGAAGGGCGAGAATGTCGGGCGTTCGGCGGTCATGCGTTGGATTCACATTCCACATGGCACGCGGCCACACGGAGGAGTCGTGACGGTGAGTCGGTGATTGGGGCTCGTGTCATCGTGCGGTGGATTGGGATCGACTCAGGCTTCTCTTCTCATCTTCCATGTGATTCTGCGCTGCCGTGCTCTTGCTCTGACTCGCCTTACCACCACAGCCACAGGCGGAGCTGGTCGACGACGCGTCGTCCGGCGATCCACGCCAGCGAGCGCTTCTCCGTGTTGAACTTCGCGATGCCCTCCATGCCCGGGCGGAACCAGGCCGCGGATTGCTCGAGCTTGGCGCGGATGACGAACGAGTTGGTGCCGTCCTTGGCCTGAGAGAGCGGCACGATCTTCTCCACGACGAACGGGAACTCGCGGGCGGGATCGGCCTTGGTCGTGAACTCGCCGTTCATGCCCTCCTTGATGAAGGAGATGTCGCGGTCATCGACCTTGATGTTCACGACCATGTCGGAGAGGTCGGCGATCTGGAAGATCGCCTGGCCGATCTGAACGGTGGAACCGACGCGGTCCTTCACGTCGCCGGCGATGACTTTGCCCGCGATGGGTGAGCGAAGCTTGGCCCGCGACATGCGGTCCGTGTAGAGATCGAGCTTGGCCTTGGCTTGGTCGGCCTTGGCCTGGGCCTGCTGGGCCTCGGCCAGCTCGTTCTTCTTGAGCGCCTCGTCGGCGCGCTTGGAAGCCTCGGTCAACTGAGCTTGCGCGTCCAGGCTGTTCAGCACCAGTTCGGTCGTGTCCATTTCGGCGAGCACGTCGCCCGCGGTGACCGTTGCGCCGGGCTCGATGCCGGGCCCGAGTGCGCGCAGAACGCCGTCGAAGGGAACGCTGATGGTCCTTGGCTCGCGCGGCTCGAGGCTCATGGGCGCGCCGACGCGGTACGGGATTCGGATGAAGATCGCGCTCAGCGTCGCGACCACGATCGCGATGCCCGCGAGCTTCCACAGCGTGTGCTTGGAGCCCACAAGCCATGCCCCGGCTTTGAGCATCGAGTCGTACGCACGCTCATGGAGCCAGCGATCGTCGTTGTAGCGCACGCGGAGCACCGGCGCGACCAGGTCCATCGCGGCCTGGAGCAGTTCGAGTGTGGAGAGCTCGACGGTGCCCGCCTGCGTCGTCTCGATCGTCACCACGCCGATCACCCGATCATCCACCCGGATCGGGAGCGACGTGACCTTCAAGCGCGCGTCGGCGGCCGCCAGCTCCCGATGAGCGTGAACCACGGCCTGCGAGAGCAGCACATCGGCGCCCGCGCCCTGCGCGGGCGGCGGCGGGTACAGGATCGGCTGCTCCTGGTCGAGGCACTCGTCCATCGCGGCTTCGAGTTTCTGTACCGCGATCATCCGACGATCGACGTTTTCCGTGTCGGTGATCGCCAGCACGTGCGAGCGCAGGCGCCCGGGCTGGGAATCGCCGCGGGCGCTCCAGCCGTCGACCCACGCAAACGCGACGCGCTCGGCCGCGAGCTGGCGCGACAGATCGTTGACGAGCTGGATCGCCGCCCCCTTGAACGACGGCGCTTGGTTGATGGACGAGATGAGGCGAGAGGCCAGGTCAAGCGACGCGCTGGCGGCCCGGGTTCGTCGTAGCTGCTGCATCGCGGCGTGCGTGTGTACGTAGCCCGCGAGCACTTCGAGCAGCGCGAGCGTGGTCTGCAGCGCCTGGCGCGAGCGCCCGTCGGTCAGCAGCGTGACCACCGCCGCCACCGGGCCCGCGGCGCTCTCGCCCGACATGGCTCCAAGGATGGGGACCGCGATGAGGTAGCCCTTGTTGGATGCGCCGTCGTAGAGAAGATCGGCGTTCTCCAGGCCGAAGACCTGCACCTGCCTCGTCATGGCGGCGCGGCGTGCGGCGTTTCGCGCGTCCGGGGCCCGCTCGACCTGCGCATCGGGCACGCCGACGTCAAACGTAAGTCCGCGATCGATGGCGGCCGCGGTCTCGGGCGCGATCGGCCACACCAGCACGGCCTTGGGCTCAACGTCGGGCGTGGGCTCGTCCGGGCGCTCGCCCTTGGGCGCGCTGGCGATGGTGTGCAGCACGCCCTGGCGCGCCGTGCTCACCTGCCCAAGAACGCCCAACAGACGCGCCAGAAAGATGCGATCGTCGGGCGCGGGGGCGGCCAAGTCCGCGACCAGGCGCGACCAGCCCGGGGCCTTCATGTTCGAAAGATCGATCACTTGCTTGCTCCGACCTCGGCGATCTTCTTCGACCAAGCCTCGGGGGGTTCGCTGAATCGGACGTGGGCCGTCACGCCCGCGACGGTCTTGCTCGGATTCGGCAGAGCGACACGCACGCGGCGCGTGCCGCTGGCGGCGTCGGCGACGGCGCTCACCTCAATCACCTTGCCCAGTCGGACGCTGCTCTGCCCGGGAAGGTCCATGAGCACCCAGCACTTGCCGTCCGGCTGCAGGTCGAGGGTCTTGCCCGTGGGCACGGGCACGTCGATCCAGAGCGGGTTGACGTTCACGACGCGGACGATCTTGTCGCTCTCTGAGACGGTCTGCCCGACGTCGACGGAGATCTGGTCCACCACGCCGTCAAACGGCGCGACAATGCGCAGCTTGTCGACGCGGGCTTTGAGCCGATCGACCTGCACCTCTTCCTGCTGCTGCGTGACCTCGGCCTGGCCCACGTCGATCACGGCGGCCTCGTAGCTCACGCGAGCGCGATCCACCTCGGTGGGTGAGGCGCTCCCCTTGGCCTGGGCTTCCTTGTAACGCTCGTACTCGAGCTTGGCGAGCTCCGCGGCCTTTTTGGCCTTTTGCACGGGCAGATCGGTGCCTGAGCGGAGTTCCTGCAACTTCACCACGATGGCGTCTTCCGCGTCGTCGCCGCGGATCAGGAGCTGACCCTTGGTGACGCTCTGCCCGCCCGCGACCAGCAGTTCCATCACGCGCGAAGCGGCGGAAAAGCCCATGATGGCGTCGCGGCTGGGGCGCGTCACGGCCTTGATTCCGTCGAAGCTCTTGATGTCGCTTTCGCTGGGTCCGCTCGGTTGGGCTGCGGGTTGGGCCGCGGGTTGGGCGGCTGACTGGACCGCGGGCTGTTCGCCCACTGAAACTTCAGATTGGTTCCGCGAGGGGACCGAAGCGAGCGACACGGCGGCGCATGTGGCCGCCGCGATCGCCACCCAACGATCGAGCCCCCGCACGCAGGTTGTGCAGGTCATGGCAGGACTATACATCGTCGAACTTGCCCAAAGTTCCGTCGAACAGCAGATGTCCATGCGAAACCGGTCAAAATCCGAACAATGGAATGGGTACCCGCGCGCTACTGTTGAAAGCTGGCGAGTTCGCCCGTTTGGCGATGGCTCCCGGCTCCATGGAGGTTGAATCGTGACTCAAGCCGTCGCCCCTGGTCGTGCGGTTCAGGAAGTGTCGTCGCTGGCGGTCTCGGGCGGCATGCCCGTTTCCAAGACCCCCGTCCCCTTCATGTCCACCGGGCTGGCCCAGGCCGACATCGATCAGGCCCTGGCGGTCCTCAAGAGCGGCATGCTCCGGGCCGCCAAAAAGTGCGACGAACTCGAGCAGCGCTTCGCCCAGATGTCCGGCGCCAGGCACATGATGACCTGCGCCAACGGCACCTGCGCCCTCCAGCTCGCCTATGAGCCGCTCTTCCAGCCCGGCGACGAGGTGCTCGTCCCCGCCTGGTCCTACATCGCGACCGTCAGCATGATCGTGGCGCGCGGCTGCGTCCCGGTCTTCGTCGACGCGGATCCCGACACCTTCCAGATCGACGTTATCGACGCCGCCCGGAAGATCACGCCCAAGACCCGCGGCATCGCGGCGACGCACCTCTACGGCTGCCCGGTCGATATCGACGCCGTGCAGGCCCTGGCCTCCAAGCACAACCTGAAGGTCGTGTACGACGCCGCCCAGTCGCACCTGGCGACCTGGAAGGGCAAGGGCATCGGCGCCTTCGGCGACGCCGTGACCTACTCGTTCTACGCGACCAAGAACCTCGGCACGGGCGAGGGCGGCTCAATCTCGTGCAACGACGACGCGCTGGCCCGCAAGATCAAGCTCCTCCGCTCGCACGGCGAGACCGACAAGTACCTGCACGAGTCGGTCGGTTACAACTACCGCATGAACGACATCACCGGCGCGATCGGCTGCAGCAAGCTCGATCGTCTCCCGGCCCAGACCAAGCAGCGCCAGGCCAACGCCGCCCGCTATGTCCAGATCATCTCGAAGATCCCGGGCCTCACCGCGCCCAAGACCACGCCGGGTGGCGAGGCGGTGTTCCACCTGTATGTGGTCAAGATGGACACCTCGAAGTTCTCCTGCACGCGCGACGAGTTCTGCAAGGCGCTCGGCGCCGAGGGCGTGCCCACGGCGGTGCACTACCCCAGGCCGTTGCCCAAACAGCCCGCGCTGTCGAAGTGGGACAACAAGGATTGCCCGGTGTCGGACAAGCTCTCGACGCAGGTGATGGCGCTGCCGATGCACCACGACCTCTCCGACGAACACTTCCGCATCCTGGAGGCGGCGTTGACCAAGGTCGCGGGCGCGTACCGCATCTGATCCGCTGGCGCTGACCTCGACACGAATTCCAACGCGTGCGCAAGGGCGCACGCGTTTTTTCTTGGCGTGGGTCATGGCGTGCATGGCATGTGCGCTCGCCCGCGGGCGTGCCCGATTGCCCCGGGGCAGGCGCCGACCATCGCCAACACGCCACGCCGACCGAGATTTCGAGCAACGAAAAACCCCGGAGCAAGCGCCCCGGGGTTGCGTGAGATCAGTGCTCTCGAATGCCGCCCGATTACGTTGAGCTGGCGCCCAGCGTCGCGGGCTTGTCGCCGTTGGTGGCGGGCGGCGGGGTGGTCGGGATGAAGTCGAAGAAGAGGTGGTCATCGTCGACGCCCTCCGCGTTCTTGCGCCGGGTGACCGTGATCTTGCCGCCCGAGGCGACGTCCTTGGAGAGGAGCATCTCGGAGAGGGGGTCCTCGACGTACTGGCCGATGGAGCGGCGGAGGGGTCGGGCGCCGAACTCGGGGTTGTAGCCCTTGTCGATGAGGAACTCTTTGGCGGCGGCGTCGAGTTCGAGGGTGAGGGACTGGGCGGCGAGGCGCTTGCCGACCTTGGCGACTTCGTACTCGACGATGAGGGCGAGGTCGTCGCGGATCAGCGGACGGAAGACGATGACGTCGTCGAGACGGTTGATGAACTCGGGGCGGAAGAACCGTTCGATCTCCTTGATGAGGACGCCCTTGATGTTGGAATAGTCGACGTCGGCGGTGCGCTTCTGGAAGCCGAACCCGCCGCCGCCCTTGATGAGGTCGGCGCCGAGGTTGCTGGTCATGATGACGATGGCGTTGCGGAAGTCGACGTTGCGTCCGAAGGAGTCGGTGAGGCGGCCTTCCTCCATGATCTGGAGGAGCATGTTGAAGACGTCGGGGTGGGCCTTCTCGACCTCGTCGAGGAGGACGACGGAGTAGGGGCGCCGCCGGATGCGCTCCGTGAGCTGGCCGCCCTCTTCAGAGCCGACGTAGCCGGGGGGCGCGCCGACGAGGCGAGAGACGTTGTGCTTCTCCATGTACTCGGACATGTCGAGGTGG
>JADYYE010000236.1 GCA_020853815.1 Phycisphaerales bacterium | reverse complement strand
CCAACAATAGGGGCATGGCAATTTTGGCTGCTTTTTCAATTCCTCCGCTTAATCCTTTGGATAAGATGTAGATGTTTATTGCCAATGTAATGGTGAAGAATATAATGGCTTTTATTGGCCAGTTAAAGATGCTTCCATCGCTTTTTATATCTACATATTCATTAAAAAAGTTGCCAACGGCTTGAATGTCCATTCCTACAAAAGTTCCTTTTATAGATTCGAAAACGTAGGCTAAAGTCCACGATTCAATATAAGTATAATAGGCAATTACTCCGAAGTTGGTAAAAATACCGAATACTCCAAAGTACTTCCAAAAATTCTTTTTGGTCATATTGTTGAGTATAAATGGGGTAGAGTGGTCTCCAAATTTTCCACCGAACCGTCCCATTCCCCATTCAACAAACAGCAGAGGTAAGCCCATTACCAAAAAACAAACTAAATAGGGAATAATAAATTCTCCTCCGCCATTTTGAACCGCTTTAACCGGAAATCGGAGAAAATTGCCCAAACCAACGGCATTGCCGGCCATTGCTAAAATAAGACCTATACGAGAGCCCCATGCTTCTTTAACTGTCATATAAAATTTGTTTTCTTTCCAAATGTATAAAAAATATATTAGCCCCTTGTTCTTTATGAAGAATTTCTTCTAATAACATGAGCCAACAACAAAGAGATAATAATTGAAAATTTATTTCTGTTGCTTTATTTCTTTTTTTCTACCTTTGTACCAAGCATTTGTAACACATTCATTATGAGTCTCTTGCCTCCAACCCCATTTTTGGAGCATTAAAAAACCGTTGTATTAGCAGTATTCATTAATGTTACAAGCATGCTTAATGCACAAAACATCAATACTTGCCAAACAGCAGTAATTGTTTTCGTTGACAGCATCCGCCATTTTACCTCTCAGTATTTTGCACCTATTTTTACCTTGTAACCTACACCGCAGCAACAGGAGAAATAAAAAAAGAAAAAGAAAAAGAAAAAGGTTTCTTAACACTAACGAGATGAAAGTGAAAATG
>JADYYE010000056.1 GCA_020853815.1 Phycisphaerales bacterium | reverse complement strand
GGCGGAGGCCGCGAGATTCTCGCGTCTGGCCGGAGATTCGGATGCCCAAGAGTCTGCGCGCAGGTCGGTGGGTAAACCCGGGGTCCCTCAACAGCATCGACCCCAAACTTCAGGTTCGGTTCTTCCAACATTACCGCAAGGAACTCGAACCGCACGGCGTGTTCATCGGCGACGGCATCGACGACGCCGCGGTACGCCGCGTCATGTGCGGCGAGGTTTCCGGCCTGTCGGTGGAGTTGGTCGACCGCATCGGCGTCATCGATGAGATGTCGACCGGCGGCAACCATCAACTGCTCCTGGACGAGGCGAAGCGACTGGGTCTTGATATCGCCCCGACCCCCAGCACCGCCGACCTCGTCGTCCTTCTGCTGCTGGACGGCACCGAATCGCTCGAACGCATTTACGCCGAGCGCCTGCCCATCGCGCGTCGCCTCTTCCGCAGCCACTTTGCGCTGACGGCGGACCCGCCGACGATCTCCGGTGTTGCCGACCATGTCCTCAAGGGGTACGAGGACGGGCTGGAGAAGGACTTTGTCGGGCGCCGGCGCGGGTCGGGCGTGCGTGTGTTCCATTTCCCAACGCCGGCGGGATTCCGGCAGATGATCCGTCGCGCCGACGTGGCCCACCGCGACGTATCCGTCGATCCTGTGACCGGCGGCCGCCAGCACATCATCTTCCACCCGGAGCGGTTCGATGTGCTGATCTACGAGCACGGCCAGGGCGAGATGCAAGTCAACGCCAAGCACGACGCCGATGTCCGTGCATACCTCGAGCATGTCGGCCACCATCTTTTTAGCCAGTCGCAGCTGTTCCTGGCCGAGGGCCTGCCTGCGAAGTACACACTCAAGCCCATCCTGGAGAAGGGGCAGGCGTGCCTGCGCTGCGATGATGTGCCGGAACTCGAAGCGGTCTGGCTCCGCGGGCTGGACTGGGCTCATCCCAAGGCGGTTGATCTCGTCGAGCGACCTCGCTCCAAGAGCGATCTGTTCCGGGCCATGACCGACGCAGGACGCGGCATCCCGCGCGGCATCAAGCTCATGAGCGCGACCTTCAACGTCGTCTTCAGGACCGGCCGGGAGGGGCAGCTCCGGATCGTGCTGCCGAACAACGCCGTGTATTCCCGAGAGAGCGACAGCGAAGTGATCCTTCGCTGGCTCGGGTTGCGCGGATTCCTCCAGGACCGTGGGAAGGCGACCGATGGGCTCACTCGCGCACTTGTGGCAGCGTCTTGAGACTGCGCCTGCGGACGCCGCGCCGCGGCAGGAGTGGCGGGCCATCTGCGGGGACGATTTCGCCTGCGTCGAGGGCCTGCTCGAGGCCAATGGGCGCCGCGCTTCGGTAGTCGCGTCGCCTCTCCCGAATGCGCCGGACATGCGGGTGGTCGTGCATAGGAAAGGGACGGTGGTGGCGGTGTGCGATGAGGGAGCAACGCCCCGGCGGGAGCTCACGCCCGAGGACTACACGCTTCTGCACATTTCCCCCAGGCGACTGCGGCCCGCAATCGCCAACGCCCTCGGCCTGGAAACTTCCACAACGCCCATCAACGGCCCTCCGGGTGGCTTCCGCTTGGGTACGTGGGGCGTGCCGGGATCGGACCGTTTCCCGGTCACGTTCGTGGCCCAGCCGGATACTACGGCGCTGGCGCTCACGATCAGATCGGTTGTGTCGTCCAGCGATATGGGCATGATCATCGTGACGCCAACGGCGCAGGGCTGGTCTGACGAGCTCCGTGAATGGGTCGAGGCCCGGAAGGGTGTGCTCGTGCCCGCGGAAGATGTGCTTGACGCAAGCGGCTCCGGCCTGATCGCGTCGGATCTCTGGCAAGGGTTCATCGACCGTTTCGCGCGGCGCAACGGGATCGATCTGGCCTCTCCCCGTCGCTCCAAGGCCAAACGCAAGAAACGGGCGGATCGCCTGGGAGCGATCAACGCAGTCGAGACGGCGCTAACGCAGATGGCCCGGGATCGCGTGGCGCTCATTCGCTCACGACTCAGGGATGAGCAGGGCATGCCCGCCAGCTTGCCGCGCGTGACAAAGTCCGCGATTGCGACGGCGGCCAGGGTCAAACCGCATGTCATTACCCGGGTTTTCAACGACTCGAGCGCCGACGGCGTCCGCACTCTCTTCACGCTCGTGAACGATCCCCAGGCTCTGTGGGATTCCGGGTTCGGTCGCGTCCGGCTGGGCCGCTGACGCACTCCACTTCTTGCACTTTGCGCTGATTGCTGTAAGTGCAAATCGCACGGCGGTTGTCATTTGGTCCCGTGTTTTCAGGCCTCCGGTGATGACGGTCGAGTTTTCTGCGCGCTGATCTGCAAGCCCCACCGGCTGGTGAACACGCCGCGACGTGCGGCGCGAACCACTCACCAGCACGGAAGCCATCCATGCTCGCAGAAGCCATCGTCTCCCCGATCGTCACCACTCTCAACTCTGTCCCTCGGGCCCCGACGCCGCCGGAACTTCCGGAGCTCACCCTCCGGCAGATGAGGTTCCGAACCGAGCGGCTCGGACGCCTCTACTCGCTCGCCACTGATCAGGTTGCGGATCTGTGGCAGGAGCTGGCAGCCGAGATTGTTCGAGCGCTCCGTCGGTTCGATCCGACGATCGCCTCGCGGACGACGTTCATGAAGGGCGTCATGAACCTCTGGTACCGGCAGAAGTGCAAGCAGCTCCGCCGCGACGCGGCGGTGCGCGATCGTCTCGTGCCGTTGCCGGCCCTTGGCACCGAGGGCATGGACTTCGCAGACCGCCGCCTCGGTGGCGTGGCCGAAGTGGATGCACGTCTCGATCTCGCGGACCGCATCGCGGATCTGCCGCAGGACCTGTTCGCGCTCGCCCGAGACCTGCTCGCGGGCAAGTCGGTTCCGGAGATCGCCGCGGAACGCGGCGTTCATCGCGGAACGGTGAACCGCATGGTGCTGCAACTGCGCGTCCACCTGGCTGACCTCGATCCGGCCGCCAACTAGTGCGCGACAAGTGGCGGGCGCGGGCAGAGGGGTATTGGCGTGCCCCCTGCCCGTACCCCGCGCACGGAACCGCCCGGCCCTGCCGACGAGAGGCTGCCGCTCGTCCGGATGGGCCAGGGCGACTTCGTCCGCGACATCTTCCCCCACGACCTTGAACCCAATGGAGAACCCATGACCGCGACCACCCTGACGAACCAGATCACCAAGGGCCGCAAGCCCAAGCCTCGCCGCGTGATGCTGTACGGCACGCACGGCATCGGCAAGTCCACGTTCGGCGCGATGGCAGAAAAGCCCATCTTCATCCCTACCGAGGACGGGCTGGGCGACATCGAGTGCGAGTCGTTCCCGCTGGCCCGGTCGCTCGGCGACGTGATGGCAGCGATGGAGACCCTCTACTCCGGTGACCACAACTACAAGAGCGTGGTCATCGACTCGC
>JADYYE010000055.1 GCA_020853815.1 Phycisphaerales bacterium | reverse complement strand
GCAGGGCCGGACTTGAACCGGCGACACCCGCATTTTCAATGCGGTGCTCTACCAACTGAGCTACCTACCCGACTTGTCAGACCCAAACAGTAGCCGTGGATCGACCCGCGTCAAGCCTCACTTTCGCCCAGCGCGCGGGCGATTTGCTCGACTTGCCGTGCCCGGCACCCCACGCCGCACATGCCGCACACACCGCACGCACGACACGGCCCACGCGGAAAACGCGGACGAGCCAGCGCCAGCAACGCAGCCAGATTGCGGCACGCGGTCGGGTATCCCCGCACGCTCAAGTAGCCACGTCTCAATCGTTCTCCGCCGCCCCGCGCCGGGCTCTTGTACCATCCACCCCATGCCCGACGCGGCCACACGCCCCGCTTCTCCCCCACTGCTCAGCGTCGAGTCGTTGTGCGTCTCGTTCGGCACCGGGCCGCAGGCCCGCAGGATCGTCGATTCGGTCTCGTTCAGCGTCGGGCGCGGCGAGGCCCTCGCCCTGGTCGGCGAATCAGGATCGGGAAAGACCACGCTCGGAAGGGCCGTGCTGCGGCTCATCCCCGCGCAGGCCGGTCGTGTGGTCTTCGATGGCCACGACGTGCTTGCGACCTCGCACGCAGACCTGCGGCAACTTCGCCGTCGGATGCAGATCATCTTCCAAGACCCGGGCGGGTCGCTCAATCCACGGATGCGTGTGCGCGACCTTCTTGCCGAGCCGCTGATCGTCCACCGCGCTCACACAGGGCCCGACGACATCGCTTCTCAGTGCCGCGCCATGCTCGACCGCTGCGGTCTGGCGTCCACGGCCCTCGACCGCTTCCCGCACGAGTTTTCAGGTGGCCAGAAGCAGCGAATCGCGATCGCCCGCGCTCTTATGCTCCATCCATCGCTCATTGTGTGCGACGAACCCACCAGCGCCCTCGACGTATCCGTCCAAGCCCAGATCGTCAATCTCATGTCCGATCTGCGAGCGTCGCTCGGCCTCTCGTACCTCTTCATCAGCCACGATTTCGGCGTCGTTCGCGCCCTGTGCGATCGCGTCGCCGTCATGCGGGATGGGAAGATCATCGAGACCGGCCCGTGCGATCGCGTGATCGAGAGCCCGCAGCACGAATACACACGTGCGCTCGTCGACGCGGCGCCGCGGCTGGGCGCGCCCGTCGCAACAACCGCCGGATGATCAGCGATCCCACGCCCAACTTCCCCCGCGATTGAAGCCAAGACGACCTCCGCGAGGCACTCCATGAACAGCACACCAACGCCCCGACTTGCAATCCGCCCCGCGACGCGCGACGACGTGCCCCTGATCCTCTCGCTCATCCGCGAACTGGCCGAATACGAGAAAGCGCCGCAAGACGCCAAGGCGACGCCCGCCGACATCGAGCAAAACCTCTTCGGCGAAGGCTTCGGTCGCGGGCCGACAGCGGAATGCCTGATCGGGCTGATCGACGACGTGCCGCAGGGCTTCGCGCTCTTCTTCTCGAATTTCTCAACCTGGGTCGGTCGCTCGGGCATTTACCTCGAAGACCTGTTCGTGCGGCCCGCCGCGCGAGGCTCGGGGCTCGGCAAGGCTCTGCTGCGCGAGATCGCGAGGATCGCGGTCGCGCGGAACTGCGGCCGCGTGGAGTGGTCGGTGCTCGACTGGAACACCCCCGCGATCGGCTTCTACAAGTCGCTCGGCGCCGTCGCCATGGACGAGTGGACCGTGTACCGCATGACGGGCGAAGCCATCGAGCGCCTCGCGCAGAGCTGATCGCTCAGCCATCCGGCAACTCAACACCACGCCCGACCTCGCCTCATGCGCCGTGCTTAAACAGCGTGAGCACAAACCGCGTCGGCTCGATCGCGAGCAATCGGTGCGGCGCGTTGGGCGGCATGACGAGCCAGTCGTTCGCACGCATCTCGCGATCCTTGCCATCCACGCCAAACTTCAGTCGGCCGTCGAGCACCTGCACGCTCGCCATGAACGGCGCACGGTGCTCGCTCATCTCCTGCCCCGCGTCCATCGCAAAGACAATCACACGACCGTCCGGCATGTTGAGCAACGCACGGCTCACCGTCGCACCCGCGACAACCGGGCACGCCCCCAGAAGCTCAACAAACTCCGGGCGCGTTCCATCCATCATCGGCGTGGCCATCGAGATTCCTCTCTCTGCATGATCTTCGTCCGCCCCTGAACTCTCCGCGACCGGATTCTCGAGGCGCGAACACGGATCGCTTCAATCGTGGGCTCACCGGCTACAACTGCGCGGCGATCTCCGCCGCCATCTTCGCGCCCGCCGCACCGTCCAGCTTGCCCGGCTTCCACACGATCCCCAGCCCCTCGCCGCTGTCATGCTTCGGGATGATGTGGAAATGCACGTGGAACACGGCCTGGTGCGCCCCCGCGCCGTTGTTCTGCAGGATGTTGTACGCCGTCGCGCCGCTGACCTTCAGCACCGCACGGCAGACCCGCGGCAGGGCCCGCCCGATCGCCGCCGCCGCCTCGTCCGACAGTTGATCCACCGTCGCGACTTCCTGCTTGGGAATCACCAGCGTGTGCCCGCGCGAAAGCGGGAACACGTCGAGGAACGAGAGCACGTGCGCGTCCTCATACACCTTATGGCACGGGATCTCGCCGCGGATGATCTTCGAAAAGATGGTCTCTGCCATGCGCACAGTCTAGCGGGGAGCTCCGCTTGGCGTGCCACGGACCCGCCTTCAGATCCGTGCCGTCGGTGATCGCATCACGCCCGCGACAACGACGCGCCCCGCCGCGGCATGATCCCTCGTCGCCGCTCGATCGTCCGCCGCACCTTCGCCATCATCCTGGCAAGAAACCCCTCGCCGCACTCCGGGCACTTGCCCGATCCCAGCCCGCGCAGGTCGTAGCCGCAGGCGCTGCAATGACCCGCCGGGCACACCCGCCGCGAGAGACGCCATGCGCCACCGATCACGATCAACAGCACCAGCAGCAATTGCCACAGCGGCGCGGACACCACCCGCAGCGAGATCGTCACCGTGGATCCGCTCGGCGTCGCGGCTGTCATCGCCGCTGTCGACGTCGTCGGGCGCACATTGCTGCTCGGTAGAAGAACCCCCACGCTCGCCCGTGGGAAATACCACGCCTCCGGCCGGCGAATCACCGGCTGATTCGCGATCGCGAGCTGCAACTGCGACGCCGTCACGCTCACACGCAGGCCGCCGCCGCCGATCGAGCAGGTCCCGAAACTACCCCAGATCCACGAGACGACCATGAGGAGCGCCGACGCGGCACACAGCCACATGACGACCCTGAGAATCCTGCGTCGCCTCGAATTTACTCCTGCCTCTTTCATGCCGCGCCTCCCAGGTGCGCAGCTTATCAGAACCTTCGATGCGCCGGTTTGTCGTGCGGCCCGCCCACGCCCAAAATCGACCGCGCTAAACGCAAATCCCCCAGCCGCGTGATCTTGATGTTCCGCGGGTCCGCATCCAGCACCACCACGCAATTCTTCGGCGAGCAACCCACCTTGGCCGGCGGATTCTCCCTCGAAAGCAACCGCTCCACCAGCGACGCGTCGTCCGTGCTTGATAAATCGCTCTGCTCATACGCGCGTCGCAGCAACTCCGCTCTGAACACCTGCGGCGTCTGGATCGCGTACACATCCGCGCGGTCCAACGTCGCGTCGACCAGCCTCATCTTCTTGGGCCCGCTCGGCGCGTCGTCGCCCAGGATCGCCGCCAAGGGATCGCGCCCCGCCGCCGGCGCGTCAATCTCAATCGTTCGTTTGATCGTGTCGGGCACGGGAACGCCGGGCACGACCGCGGGGTGTTTCATCGCCGCGTCGAACAGCCGCTCGATCAATTCCATCGGCGTACACGGACGCGCCGCGTCATGCACCGCGATGTGCGTGCAATCGCTGGAAATCGCGGCCAGCGCGTTCTTCACGGTCTCCCAGCGATGCACAAGCCCGCCGCGGCACAGCGTCACGCCCAGGATCGCCAGTTTGTCCGCGTGGCGCTGCTTGAACTCCGCGAACGCGTCGTCCGCCGCCGGGCCCGCGACCACCATCGACGTGATCGACCAGTCGGGCGACTCGAGCTTAGTGAAGAGCTCGACCGATCGCTGCAGCACCGACTTGCCGCCCAGGTCCTCGTCGAGCTTGGAACGCTGCGCCTCGGTGCGATAGCGAGCGCTGGCGCCCGCGGCCGGGATGATGACGCCGATCTTCATGCCGCGATGATATGTCGAGTCTCGCGTCACATCGGCGCGTGCGTCACGTCATCATCGACACCGATGCCCCCCGTCGCACCCGCCCATCCGCTCAAAGAAAAACCGGGCGAGATGGCTCGCCCGGTCCATTCATGCTCACTCCGCGTCCTGGCAGAGCCGAACTTGACGCTCGGTCCCCCGACTTCCAGCCCATGGTTCAACCAAGCCCGCCCTTGTACTGCGTCTTCTTGAACTTCTCGCGCATGCGGCGCAGCGCGGGCGTTTCCTTGAGGATCTCATCGGCGCTGCGTCCGACCGGCTCGCCGCGCTTCTTGCCGCGACCTCCACCGGGGCCGCCACCGCCGAATCCCCCGCCGCCCTCGCCGCCCGTCGGCTCCGGCGCGGGCTTGGTGGCCTTGATCGACAGGCTGATGCGCCGCGAGCCGGCGTCGATCCGCAGCACGCGGGCGTTGATCACCTGATCAACCTTCAGCACGTCCTCGACCTTGCCGACGCGCTTGTAGTCGAGTTCCGAGATGTGGACCATGCCGTCCACGCCCGGCGCAAGCTCGACAAATGCGCCGAACTCCGTGATGCGCACCACGCGCCCCGTCACGTCTGAGCCTTCCTTGATGTCGTTGGCCGCCGTCGCAAAGGGATCGCCCGCGACCTGCTTCATGCCCAGCGAGATCTTGTTGCCCTCGATGTCAACCTTCAGCACCTGAACGCGGACCGGCTGCCCTTCCTTCACATACTTCGCCACGGACTTCTCGCCGAAGCCCGCGCGGTCATACGTCATGTCGGAGATGTGAACCAGCCCATCCAGCCCGCCAAGGTCCACGAACGCGCCGAACGGCATGATCTTGCGGACCACGCCTTCCATCACCGCGCCCTCAACCAGCGTCGCCTTGAGCTTCTCGGCCTTGGCCTTCCGCTCCTGTTCCAGCAGGTCGCGGCGCGACAAGACGATGTTGCCCTTGCCCATGCGGTCCACCCGCACCACCTGGCACGTCATCTTCTCGCCCACCAGCACCGACATGTCGGGGATGCGATCCACGCTCACCTGGCTCGCCGGCATAAACGCGCGGTGGCCCGCGACCTCAAGCTCCAAGCCACCCTTGTTCACGCCCGTCACCCGCGCCTCGATCGTCTGGCCAGCCTCCAGCAATTCCCAATCCGCCTTCTGCACCGCGCCCGGGCGCGAGCAGATGAACAGCGATTCGCTGGCCTCAAATCGATCGACCACCACCTCCGCCGTCTCGCCCACCTTCGGCAGCTGATCCTCGGGCCAGCCGATGCGCGACACCACGCCCAGCTCCTTGGGACCAAACTCGATGAAGATGTCGCTCGGACCGATCGAAACCACGCGGCCAGAGCGATGCTCACGCCCCGCCTGAACCACCCGCGGCCCGCGGATCCCCGCCGGACGTGTCACGGGCGCCGAAGGCGGCGCGAACTTCGCGAGGTCCTCCATCGCCGCGTTGATCTCGGCCTCAAGCTCGGCCGAGAGTGGATTGCTGGAGGACGCCGACGCCGCGTTCTGATCGTTGGGTTGCATGGGGTGCTTCTGGACAATGCGAACCGTGTGTGTTTGCCACCCGCCCGAGCCGGTCCGCGAGGACCCGGAGGGTGAAGCTTCGGAACCGCAATAGTAATCCCATCCGGCCCCGGAAGCACGCCAATCGTCAACTTCCTCGCGTGCGCCCACCTTGGCCCATCCGGCCGCGCTCAATTCTGGTGATCGGACCCACCGCCACCACCCCCGCCGCGTTACGGGGCGCAGCATCCCACGGCCCCCCCGCCGCTCTGCCGTTGGACTCCAGGCCCTACTGATTCATCCGCACGGCTTCGATGATCCGCTGCGCCACGCGAACATTCACGAACCCCGCATCCGCATCGATCGGCGGCCGCTGGCCCGTCCGGATCGCGTTCAGAAACGCCCGCAGCTCCATCACGATGGGCTCGGCGTCGTCCACAACCAACGGCTCGATGTTGACCAGTTCGCTCCACTTCAGGCTCGTGAGGTCCACGCCGCGCCGGAGCTGCTCACGCATCTCGCGCATCTGGATCTCGTTGGCGATCCGCCGGATCATCGTCCCCGTCTTGGCGCCGTAGTCGATCTTGATATACGCGTTCTCGCCCGTGATCCTGGTCACGCGCTCCGTCTTCAGCGCCAGGCGGCTCGCCGACACGCTCGCCACGCACGTCCCGTGCGGGAGCTTCCACGTCAGCCGCGCGTTGCAGATGTCCTCGTGGTCCGTGATCACCGCCACGCCCGACGCCTGCACGTCGTCCGGCTCGCGGCCATCCATCAGCATCAGCACCACGTCGAGGTCATGGATCATCATGTCCATCACCACGCTCGTATCGACCGAGCGGAACGTCATCGGGCTCACCCGGTGCACCTCAATGAACCGCGGCACGACCGGCTGGCTGTTCTCCGTCGCCTTCTGCATCGCCCGCATGATCGGGTTGAAACGCTCGATGTGCCCGACCATCAGGATCGAGCCCGTCCGCTCCGCCACGTCCTTGATCGACCGCGCCGACGCGACGTCGCCCGCCAAAGGCTTCTCGATCAGGCACGCCACCCCCGCCGACAGCAAGGGCTCCGCCGACGCGCGGTGAAACGTCGTGGGCACCGCCACCGAAACAGCGTCCACACCCGCCTCGATCAGCTGCTCAACCGTCTCGAACCCGCGGCAATTGAACTTGTCCGCGATTTCCGCCCGACGCTGCGGACTGGCATCCACCACGCCCACCAGCGTGCAGCCCTTCTCCGTCGCGTACACCCGCGCGTGGTGCTGGCCCATCCGACCAACGCCCACCACGCCGCAGCGCAGCACGCGGCCTTCAGACGCACCGGTCCCGGGTTGCCCGGCTTGATTCACTTGCTCGAAACCTCGGTAAGCACGGCGGCGATGTCTTCCTTGCGGGTCAGACCGACCCAGCGCTTCACCACCTGCCCGTTCTTGAAGACCAGGAGCGTCGGCAGGGCCGTAATCCCGTGCTTCACGCTCACCGCTCTCGCGTTGTCCGTGTCAACCTTCCCGACCCGCGCCTTGCCCGCAAACTGGTCCGCCAGCGCATCCACCACCGGCGACAATATCTTGCACGGCCCGCACCAGCTCGCATAAAAGTCCACCAGCATCGGCTGGGCCGAATTGATCACCTCGGCATCGAAGTTCGCGTCCGTCAAATTCACAACGTTGGCGCTGCTCATGAAGTGGTCCCCTTGACGCTCCGTCGTCAGGCGCTTCGCCACACCGGCAAAGCGGATTCAGGCCGATGGTAGCCCCGTCTCCCCATCCGTCCAATCCCTGTTCGTTCCCTGTTCGTTCATCCACGCTCGGACGCCGCCCACTCCCGCCACAGGACACGATCAGCCTTGGGTTTCCGACGCTCCCCAGTCCCATTCCGCACTCCCGCTCTTCTCCGCGTTCCTCTTCTCTCCCCTATTTCCTCCGAGTTCCTTCTTCTTCTTCTTCTTCTTCTGTTTCCCTTCGCGCTCATCGAGCCCTTCGAGTTCCTGTCTTTCTCCGCGTTCTCCGCGGTCTGTGCGGTGAAATCCACTTCTCGATTCCCGCCTTCTCAATGCTTCCTCTGTGTTCCTGCGCCCCGGTGGTGATGGCCGCGTTCGACCTTCGCCGATCAACCCACCGCCTCCATCACTCTCATCAGCTCCACATGCTCCGCCACGTCATGCACGCGGAACAGCCGAACTCCCCGCGCGTGCATCGCCGCCGCAAACGCCAGCGACCCCGCCAACCGCTCCGAGGGCTGCGTCTGCCTCTCCAGCGACACCCGCCCCACAAAGCTCTTGCGGCTCGCCGCGCCCAGCACCGCAAACCCCGTCTTCACCAGCTCATCCACCCGACGCACCAGCGTCACGTTGTCCTCGACCGATTTGCCGAATCCAAGCCCGGGATCGATCACGATCGAATCGCGCCGCACGCCGAGCTCCATCGCCCGCCGCGCCCTCGCGAGCAGGAACTCGCGCACCTCCGACACCACATCCCCATACCGCGGCGGCTCGCGATACCGATCCGAATACGCATCCTCGCCCGGCGGCCTCAGCCGA
The DNA here is from genome assembly GCA_020853815.1 of Phycisphaerales bacterium. GTDB lineage: Bacteria > Planctomycetota > Phycisphaerae > Phycisphaerales > UBA1924 > JABWBC01. The sequence goes on along the minus strand of JADYYE010000055.1, from coordinate 34,260 downwards.
TGCATCAAAATCACGCCCGCACCACGCTCCGCCGCCAAAGACAGAATCCCCTCGTCCTCAACGCCCGCCGACACGTCGTTGATCGCGTCCGCGCCGGCATCCAGCGCCGCTCGCGCCACGCTCGAGAGCGTCGTATCAACGCTGATCGGAATCACGCCGGCCGCACCGCCCATCGCGCGTATCGCCCGGATCGCCGGAACAACCCGCACGATCTGCTCCACCGCGCCCACCCTCGCGGCCCCGGGTCTCGTCGACTCGCCGCCGATGTCCAACATCGCCGCGCCCTGCTCGACCGCGATCGCCGCGGCACCCGCCGCCGCCTCGGGTGTCGCAAGCTTGCCGCCATCGCTGAAACTGTCGGGCGTGACGTTCAGGATCGCGATGACCCGCGCGCGATCCAGCGACAGCACGCCTTTCGCGCCGTACCGCCACGCCGCGGCAGCACCACCGATCGCGCTGCTCTCCGCGCTGCTCTTCCCGCCCGCCCGATCTGTGCCGTCATTCGCCACGGCGCGAGTATCCGCCGCCGGAGCCGCCGAAGCAAGCCCACCCACACAGCGTCAGGCCCGCGGGGCTTCATCGTCGCGTGACGTGCCGCACTCCGGGCACACACCGCTGATCCCTTCAAGCGAATATCCGCACCGGCGGCACAGCCCCATTCGCGCCCGGCGCCGCCGCACCATCGCACGCCATGCGAACTTCGGCGCTTCCCACATCGCGCTTCCAAGCACGCCGAAAACCGCCAGCCACGCGAGAAATCCCGCCCAATGAATGTGCGTCGGGACCATCATCGGCAGGAGAGGCCAACGAGTGACGACGAGGTCTTGACTGATCAGCCCCGGCGAAGTCGAGGAATACACCTCAAACCCCGACAACGCAGGCCACAGGCTCCCTTTTTCGTCCAGCATCAATTCATCGCCCGGCTGGATCGTGTCGAGCACGCGATCATGGCGCTCGCACGGCAATCTCTCAACGAGCGCGTCGTTCGGTCCGATCCTCGCGCGTACTCCCGCCGTACTGCGTCTTGCGTTCATCGATCGGTCCCAGAGTCCACAACTCTCAAAGACCATCCACTCGCTCCCGCCTCTACGAACCACATACGTCTTCTGGCTCAAACCATCGAACCAGCGCCAGCTCACCCACCACACGCCCCACATCAACAGCAACCCAAGCACCACCCCGCGCGCAAGCCGCCACGCCCATCGCAACCACTTCCGCCTTGGCCCGCCGCTCACCACCGAATCCCTTTCCCGGCCCCTCGGCCAGCGATCCGCGACGCACCGATCGCCCACGCCGCTCGACGCTTCGCTCAACTTACTCCCTTTCTTCCTTTCCCGTCTCGCCGCCTCGCTTCTTCCCTCCGCCCGACCGTGAGGCCGGGCACTTCCTGGGTACGTCGGCGCTCCGCGGCCTTCGCGTTTTGGCTCTTTTCTCCCCACTCCCGACTCACCATTCCCCACTCCCACTCCTCCCCCGACATACCCTGCCTCAACAAACCCATCCGAGGATTCATCCATGTCCAGCCCCGCCGCAACCGCCAAAAAATACATCTCCCATTCCCTCGCCGAGTGGGCCACCTCGCTCCGCTACGAGCATCTCTCCCCCGCCGCCATCGAAAAGGCCAAGCTCTTCTGGTTCGATTCCCTCGGCTGCGCCCTGGGCGGCTCGCAGCAGGAGGACGCGCACATCCTCCTCGCCCACTACAAAGAAATGTCTGGTGGCACCGCTCTCCAGAGCGGCGCCTCCGGCCCCTGCACCTGCTTCGTCTCCGGCTTCAAGACCAACCCCGTCGACGCCGCCTTCCTCAATTGCCACATGATCCGCGCGATGGATTACAACGACATCTACTGGAAGGCCGACCCCTGCCATCCCTCCGACATCCTCGGCGGCCCGCTCGCCCTCTGCGAGATGCTCGCCCTCTCCGGCAAGGACCTCATCCTCGCCAGCGTCATCGCCTACGAGGTCGAGCAACGCCTCTGCGAGTTCGGCGTTCCCGGCGTGCGCGAATACGGCTGGCACCACGCCACCCTCACCTGCTTCGCCGCCCCCATCGCCGCCGCACGCGTCCTCGACCTCAGCGTCGACCAGATGGTCCAGGCCATCGGCATCAGCGCCGCGCGCACCTTCTCGCCCGGCGCCGTCACCGCCGGCAAACTCACCAACATGAAGAACACCGTCGATCCCTGGGCGACACGCATGGGCGTCGAATCCGCACTCCTCGCCAAGCGAGGCTACTCAGGCCCCGAGCACATCTTCGACGGCAAGGAAGGCCTCTACGCCGTCTTCGGCCACGTTCAGTACAAGGGCTCGCCCGCCAAGTTCGATACCAACATGCTCCTCGACAAACTCCCCAAGGGCACGAGCGATCACTACCGCATCCAGGACTGCGGCATGAAGTCCGTCCCGATCGAAGCCCTCTCCCACGCGCCCCTCACCGCCATGATGAAGTGCGTGAAGGAAAACACCATCAAGCCCGCCGACGTCGCCGAGATCAAGGTCGAAGTCATCGCCCGCGCCGCCGACATCCTCGGTGATCCCCACAAGTACCGCCCCGATTCCAAGGAAACCGCCGACCATTCGCTCCCCTACTGCATGGCGGTCGGCCTCATCGACGGCATGGTCACGCCGCTCCAATTCAAGGAATCGCGCGTCCTCGACAAGTCACTCATCCCCGTGATGGACAAGGTGAAGGTCGTCGCCAACGACGAGTTCGAGGCGCTCTTCCCGAAGTTCCAGCCCTCGCGCGTCACCATCACCACCACGTCGGGCAAGTCCTTCGCAACCCGCGTCGACGTCCCCAAGGGCGACCCGCGCGACCCCATGACCGCCGACGAAATCGGCGTGGAGTTCCACGCCCTGGGCGACGAGATCATCGGCCGCACCAAGTGCGACGCGCTCGCCAAGGCCGTCATGTCGCTGGAAACCTGCGCGAACATCCGCGACTTCACCAAGCTCACCGTGAAGTAGCCCGCGCTCTTGCCCCCGCGCCACCGATGTCGTCTTCGACATCGGTGCTCTTCATCGCTCGATCGTCCCCGCCAGCCTCCCCGCGCCGCGCGCCGCGTGCAGCAGGTCATCGCCCGCGTGCAGTTCCCAGCCCAAGCGCGCCAGCGACGTGAGTTCGTCGTCGACCCGCTCGCGGATCTCGGGCACGAGCCGCTTCAGCGCCACGCCGATGCCGCCCAGGAGCGCGACGTGCTCCGGGCGATAGATCGCGTGGACGATCCTGATCGCGCGCATCAGCGCCCGCACCGGCGGGTGATCGATCGTGAACGTGGGGAGCACGTGCTCGACGTGCCGCCCGTACGCTCGCACGATCGCGGGCAGCCCGATGTAGCCCTCCAGCCCGCCGCGCCCGCCGTCCGGCCCCAGCGGAACGCTCGAGAACCCAGGGCCCAGATGCTCGCCAACATCGATCTGTCCGAGGTGCCCCGGTGATCGACCCGACACCACGAGCGGAACGCCGTCATCCAGCACCGCCGCGCCGACGCCCGTCCCGATCGAGATCGCGACCACGCGACCGCTCAGCCCGCGCGACATCGCAAAGTCGTACGCCGCGGCGTGCGCATCCGTGAACACGCCGATCGACCCCGCGCTCGCGCCGGTCATCGCCGCCAGCTCATCGCGCAGCGCCAGGGCGCACAGCCCCGCCAGGTTCACCGACTTCACGATGCGCCCGTGCTCCTGGTCGTAGATGCCCGGCGCGCACACGCCCAGCGCCGCCGGGGCGCTGTTGCCGATCTTGCTGAGGACCCCCGCGATCGCGCCCCGGATCGCGTCGGGCTCCGGGTTCTCGTAGCGATCGCTCTGCGCCGTCGCCGCGACCACGCCGTCGCGCAGCCGCGCGCCCTTGACCGACGACCCGCCGATGTCGATGCCGAGCCAGTCCATCGCCTACTCCGGCTTGTTCTCGTTCAGCTCTTGCCCCTTGCCGTCCATCGCCGCCAGCGCCCGCTTGACGAAGAACAAGCGCGTCTTTCGCTCCTCCGCCGCGTCGAAGGCCTTGTTCTGGTTCGGGTCCGCGCTCTCGAACAGCGACGAATACGCGAAGATCGCGACGCTGGGCGGCGTGCCGACCAGCTCGCGCGTGATCCCGATCTGCGAGGGCGTCATCGCGGGCTTGATGAGATAGACCCCCAGCCCCGGCGCGAGCCTGGCCTTGGGCGTCGCCGCCACCCACGCCTTCAGGTCCGACGTGAACTGCTCGTCCTTGTCCGTGTAGATCATGGGCATGCCCAGGTCCAGCACCTCGTCGTTGAGCCACGCGGGCGAATCCTGCAAGTACGTGTCGCGCGCCAGCTCGGGGCGTCGCCAGATGGCGGCCGAGAAAACCACGCCCTCGCGCGCTCCCACCGCTTCCTTCCTGATGCGCACAACCAGGTCGGTGATGCGCTGGCGCACGTACGCCTTGAGGGCCGCCTTGTCTTCCGGCGTCGAGATTCCCTCGCGCCCCGTCGCCTGCTTGAAGAGCAGCTGCGACTTCTCGTCGGCGGGGTACACGTCGTCCTTGCCCATGAGCTCGCTGACGAAGCGCACGTAGTCCATGTGCAGCCCGTCGACGTCGTAGCGCGTCACGATGTCCTTGAAGACGCCGACGAGATAGTCGTGTACCTCGGGGAGGATCGGGTTCACGATGACGTAGTGGTCGTTCAGCGGCTGGACCTCGCCCCGCTGGTTGACGAGCCGCCATTCCGGGTGCGTGTAGATCAGGTGCTTCTGGTTCGTGGGCGGGACCTTGCCCTTCCACATCGGCATGACGTTGACCCACGCGTGCAGGCGCAGGCCGTCGGCGTGCGCGAGCTCGACCGCGACCGCGAGCGGGTCGAACCCGGGCGTGGTCGCGCCGTCGGGCGCGCCCTTCATGATCTCATCGCCCCATGGCTCGATCGAACTCTGGTAATACGCGTCGGCCTGGCCGCGTACCTGCCAGACGACATCGGTGAATCCCGCGGCCGCGGCGCGCTCCATCACATCGCGCACATCATCGGCGGAGCGATAGTCCCAGCGGGTGACCCACAGGCCGACGAACTTGTCCTCGGTCCCCGCCCGCGCGGACACGACGAACAGCCCCAGCGCCAGGAGCACGATCGAGACGAGCAGCGAGCGCCACGGCGTCGTTCCCGCCCGAACCACACCGATTTCCGCAATTCTCAGGGTCGTCATCCGGTCCTCGCTTTCCGATCTTGCCCGCCCGCTCGCCGCCGCGGCTCCAAAGAGGCTAGCCTGTATCGACGCCCGGGCTCGGGCGGCTTCGAAAGGAACTCCCATGCATCCCCGCCTCGGCGCGTGCTCATGGTCCCTCAAGTGCGAATCCCCGGTCGAACTGGCCCGGGCCCTGGGCGAGGTCGGCGTGTCGTGCGTGCAGCTGGCGCTGGAGCCCCTGCGCTCCGGCGCGTGGCCGATCGAGGAGACCACCACGTCGCTCCGGCGCGCCAACATCCGGATCGCCAGCGGCATGATCGGCACCAAGGGCGAGGACTATTCCACGCTGCAATCGATCCGCGAGACCGGCGGTGTGCGCAGCGACACGCACTGGCTGTGGAACCTCTCGATGGCGGAGGAATCGGCCGCCATCGCCAAGAAGATCGGCGTGAAACTCGTCACCTTCCACGCGGGATTCCTGCCGGAACGCAAGAGCGACAGCGGGCGGCGGAAGATGCTCGGGCGGATCGGGCAGATCGCGGACCGATTCGCGGCCCAGGGCGTCAAGCTCGGGCTTGAGACCGGGCAGGAATCGGCCGAGACGCTGCTCGACGTGATGAAGGAGCTTGCGCACCCCAACGTCGGCGTGAACTTCGACCCGGCCAACATGATCCTCTATGACATGGGCGATCCGGTCGCGGCGCTGGACACGCTGGCGCCGCATGTCGTGCAGGTCCACATCAAGGACGCGCTGCTCACCGAGAACCCCGGCACCTGGGGGAGCGAGGTCGTGGTGGGCACGGGCGACGTGGATTGGCCGGGCTTCTTCGAGGTCGTGCGCGAGCACGGGCTGGGGTGCAACTTCATGATCGAGCGCGAGGCGGGCGAATCGCGCGTCGCGGACATGATCGCGGCGCGGACGATGATCGAGCCGCTGATCGAGAAGCTGGGATAAGTCGGACTGGCGTGACGGGGATTGGTGCGACCGGGATTGGCCTGGTGTGGTGCGCATGGGTTCCTCCGAGTTGTCCCTCCACAGAGGGGCGGACGGACACTTTGGTGCGCACGGAGGCGGTTGTAAGTAGGCACTAGGCACTTGGCACTGGGCACTCGGGAGAAGCGGAAATACAGGCCGGGAACGGGGTTGCGCGCGGAGAGAGGGTGCGCGAAGATTTTTTCCTGGAATCTGGAAAGCGGCCAAAAAGACGGACACTTTGGTGCGCACGGACGCGGTGATAAGCGGGCACTAACCGGGAAGAGCGGGAGTGGGGAATGGGGAGTGGGGAAGAGAAGAGGTTTCAACGCAGAGGACGCAGAGGGCGCGGAGAAGAAGAAAGGGAAGGGGAAGGGGAAGAGGAAGGAGAGGCAAGGCGAGGAGCAGGTAGAAAAGGAAGGCGTCGGCGCGGAGCGCCGACCCACAAAGCACGACATGAAGAGCACCGATGTCGCGGACGACATCGGTGGCACGGCGGAACTTGAATTCGGCGGGTGGCGAGCGATCAGCGACGGCGACGCGGGGTGAGGGCAAAGAAGGAAGTCAGCGCGACGACGGGTGTGGAAGGGCCTGGTATCGATGCGATGCGAAGACCAATATGCGCGCCCGGATCCACCGCAACCCAAGCGCCAGTCAAGCCGACCTCATCAGCAACGGTGTAGGGAGGAGAACCTGCTGGCGCTCCATCGTAAAGTCGGTAGAAATGGAACGAGTCCGGCGGGGGCAACCAGTCTTCCAGCCACTCGCTCGCGCCGCCGGACGCGTCGAGAAGGCCCCACGGTGTCACCGTTGTCGGGTATGAACCGAGCGGCAAGTCAAATCCGTCTGAGTAGCCATAGGGTGCATAGCCGGCGCTGGTGTCGCCCACGCCGGGCACTCCCGGGATCGGTGCGGTGTCGGAGGTGTTGGGGAATCGCCACCAACCGCCCTGGTCGGGGCCGTAGCGATTCGGGTCGTAATGCACGGCCTTGAGCCACTCGTCCAGCGTCGGAATCCAGAACTTGGCGTGGGGGTTGTGCGTTGATTGGTCTGCGAACGAGCCATCGGGGTTTCGCACGAACGTTGACGTGTCGTACGCGCCGTTCTTGATCGCGTCGAGGTCGGATCGCTTGTCGTTGTGGAGCCAGTTGCAGTATTGGGCCGCGGTGCGCCAGCCGAAGCCGGTGACGGGGCGCATGGCCGCGCCGGGCACGTCGAGGAGCTTCCAGCGGATTCCCGGCCCGCCGTAGGAGTGGTCTTCCGTCGCGCCCCAGTAGAGCGGCTCGGCGAAGTAGGCAAGGTCTTGGGATTGCGTCGAGAAGGTGTTGACGAACTCCATCCACTGCGCGGTGGTGACTTCGAGCTTGCTCATGCGGTAGGTGTGGTCGACGCGGCCGCGCCCGCTCGTGATCCACTCGTCCATGGTTCCCTGATACGGTGCGTTGCCGGGGTGGTCGATGGTGGCCCACTGAAAGTCGTAGTTTTGGGCGAGGGCGGGTGCGGCGAGGGCCACGCACGAAATGGAAGCGAGGATCGAACAGAACTCGCGGTTCATGTGACCTCCATCGGCGGAGCGTACGCGCGGAAATGAGTCTTGGCGCGGAACCCGCAGAACGTGGTCAAGCCCGCCAGAGCCCGGGCTTGGCCACGCCACCCGGAGCATGTGAAGCCCCAGACCGGCGGGGACCGCCGGGCCACCCAAGAGAGAAGGTCTTGGCTGGCGCGGCGGGCTCGTGAACCAGAGCACGGAACGCGAAGCGCCGTCGGCGGCGCGGCGAGCGAAAGGGGCACGCCTACTGCAGCGACGGGGCCGGGAAGGGCGAGCCGGGCTGGATCGCGTTCTTGGGCTCGGGCGCGGAGAGGGGAGAGCCCGCGGCGTGCTCGCTCGTGGAATCGGCGCGGCGGAGCACGCTCTCGCGGATGGCGCGGGCGATGGAGGCGGCGTCGAGGCCGGCCTCGGCGAGCTGGCGCGAGCGCGAGTCCTGATGGATGAAGGAATCGGGCAGGCCGAGGCGCGTGACGCCCGCGGCGGAGAGGCCCATTTCCTGGGCCGATTCGAGCACGGCGCTGCCGAAGCCGCCGACAATCGAGTGGTCTTCGATCGTGATGATCGGCGTGCCGCTCTCGATGAGGCGGCGGATGAGCGCGGCGTCGACGGGCTTGGCGAAGCGAGCGTCGTAGACCTCGACGCGGTACTCGCCCTTGAGTTGATCGACGGCGTCGAGGGCCGCGAGCGCGGGTGTGCCGAACGCGAGGATCGCGGCGTCGGAGTTCTCGATCTCGGGCGTGAGCAAGCGAGCCTTGCCGAGCGTGAACGGCGGGCAGGGTTGATTGGAGAGCCGCGCGGAGACCACGTCGCGCGGATAGCGAACGCTGGAGAGCGATTCGTCGTGCGTGCGCATGAACTCGAGGGCGGCCAGGAGCGAGGGCTCGTCGATGGCGGCGGTGATGACGGCGCCGGGGAGCGTGCGGAGGAGCGCGGTGTCGCAGAAGCCGTGGTGCACCGCGCCGTCGCCGCCGACGAGGCCGGCGCGATCGAGGCAGAGGCGGACGGCGAGCCCCTGGAGCGAGGCTTCCTGGAAGGCCTGGTCGAAGGCGCGCTGGAAGAAGGTGGAGTAGACGGCGAAGAAGGGGCGGAAGCCGGTCTTGGCCAGGCCGGCCATCATGTCGAGGGCGTGGCTCTCGCAGATGCCGGTGTCCCAGACGCGATCGGGATGGGCGGCCAGGGACTTGGTGAGGCCCGTGCCGTCGGGCATCGCGGCGGTGCAGGCGACGACCTTTGGATCGCGCGCGAGCACGGCGAGGATGGCGTCGGAGAAGGCGGCGGTGAAGGAGCGGCCCTCGCTCTTGAGCTCGACGCGGCAGGCGCGTTCGGCGGGCTCGCCCTCTTCGGCGGTGTCGAACTCGAAGGCGGGCGGCGAGTGGAACTTCGACGCGTCGGCCTCGCTGAACGCGAAGCCCTTGCCCTTGACGGTCTTGACGTGGAGGACCATGGGGCGCGGGAAATCACGGGCTTCGGAGAGGATGCCGATGAGCGTGGGCAGATCGTGGCCGTCGATGGGGCCGACGGTCTTGAGGCCGAAACGTTCGAACCATCCGCCCTCGTCGAGCATGGCCTTGGTGGCTTCGCCGGCGCGGTGGTAGGCCTCGCGGACGAGGGAGCCGCCGGGAACATGCTTCAGGATTTCGCCCGCGGACTTCTTGAGGTCGGCGTAAAGGGAGGAGATTCGGACGCGATCGAAGTACTGGCTGACGGCGCCCTGCGGGTGCGAGATCGACATGCCGTTGTCGTTGAGGACCACGAGGAACTGGCGGTTGAGGGTTCCTGCGTTGTTGAGGCCTTCCATGGCGACGCCGTTGACGATGGAGGCGTCGCCGATCATGGTGACGACGCGGCGGCCTTGGGGGCGGAGCTTTGGGTCGAAGGAATCGGCGGCGAGGGCGTCGCCGCGTGCCATGCCGACGGCGGTGGAGATGCCGGTGCCGGCGTGTCCGACGCGGAAGAGATCGAAGGGGGACTCGCTGGGCTCGGGGAAACCGGCCATGCCTTGGCGGGTGCGGAGGTGGTCGAGGAGGGGAAGGCGGCCGGTGAGCAGCTTGTGGGGATAGCACTGGTGGCCGACGTCGAAGAGGAGGCGGTCAAAGGAGAAGTCGAAGACGTAGTGGAGCGCGATGGTGAGCTCGACAACGCCGAGGTTGGGGGCGAGGTGTCCGCCGGTGCGCGAGACCTGGAGGCAGATGGCGTCGCGGATTTCCTGGGCGAGCTGGGGCAACTGCTCAACGGCGAGCGACTTGAGGTCGGCGGGAGACTTGATCGTGTCGAGCAGTCGCATCATCACCTCATCGGCCGCCCGGCGGTCGCGTCACTGGATCGGCGTCGGGAATCGCGGGGCCGGCGAACTTTCATCTCTTCCTGAAAACTCTAGCGCGGCTTGGGGGCGTCGGCCAGCGTGATTCTCATTACGAAATCGAGGGCGGTGGGTTCGTGATTCAGCGCGTTCGCGTGGCCATGAGGTCGGCGAGAATACGCAGCGGCTCGGCCGGGCGCCCGAGTTCCCGGACGGCCCGCGTTGCCTTGACGTGGAGTCGCTCGATCTCGGCCTGCGACGCTTCGATGCCGAGCACGCCGGGGTAGGTGAGTTTGCCCTTGTCGGCGTCCTTGTGGGTGCGTTTGCAGGTGTGCTCGCTGGACTGCTGGACGTCGATGAGGTCGTCGACAATCTGGAACATCAGGCCGATCGCGTCGGCGTAGCGCGTGATGGCCGCGAGGCGCTTGTCGCGGGGCTTGGCGCCGATGGCGCAGAGCGCGCCCATGCGACAGGCGGCGCGGAGGAGCGCGCCGGTCTTGTTGAGGTGGATGATCTGGAGCCTGCGAACGGTGGGCAGTGAATCGGGCAGGCCGCCGAGCGTGTCGTAGACCTGGCCGGCGATCATGGCGCTGGTCGCGCCGGCGAGTTCTTCGAGGAGCAGGGTGACAAGCGCGGACGGGAGCTTGGCGCGGGCGAGAACGACGAAGGCCTGGTTGAGCATGGCGTCGCCCGCGAGGACGGCCATGGCCTCGCCGGCGTGGATGTGGAGCGTGGGCCGCCCACGGCGGAGGTCGTCGTTGTCGATCGCGGGCAGGTCGTCGTGCACGAGGCTGAAGGCGTGGATGTATTCAACAGCGACAAGGGCGGGCGCGGCGTCGCGGCCGGTGCCGCCGACGGCCTTGGCGCAGTGCCACGCGAGCAAAGGGCGGAGGCGCTTGCCGCCGCCGATCAGGGCATAGCGGACGGCGTCGGCGAGCGCCTCGGGCGTGCCGGGCACGCGGGTGGAGCGTTCGAGGAGTTTTTCGATGGCGGGGAGGGGCGCGAAGACAAAGGCCGAGGGGTTGCGCACGCGGCGCGGTTTCACGCGAGGCGCTCCTGGGAGCGAAGGAGATCGTGGATCTCGGCGGCGTTGGCGGCGGTGTAGATCTTCTCGCGAAAGTCATTCATCATCATGAGGCGGCTGATGCGGGCGAGCGCCTGGATGTGATCGCTGGTTTTGTCGGGCGGGCTGGCGAGGAGCACAACGAGGCGGACGGGCTGGCCGTCGATCGCCTCAAAGTCGAGCGGGTCGGCGGGCTTTCCGACGGCGAGGGCGAGGGACGTCATGCCGGGGCACTTGCCGTGCGGGATGGCCAGGCCGTGGCCGATGCCGGTGGTGCGAGTCTGCTCGCGAGTCCAGACGGCGTCCTTGAGGGGCTTGGCGTCGGCGATTCGACCGGCGAGCGCGAGCGTGTCGACCAGTTCCTCGATGACGCCCTTCTTGTCGCGCGCCGCCAGGGGTGCGCGGATGCAATCAAGGCTCAGATGGTCCAACAGATTCATGTGGTGCCCTGGTCATGCCCGCGCCCGGATTCGGCACGCGGCCAATCAGACTCCGCCGATCGCCCCCGCAAGCCGCAGGGTCGAAGAGTGTACCCCCGTCAACGCGGCCCGGAAGGACGGGCCAGGAGCACGGAATAAGAACCATCCCGATAGCCCGAAGCGGGCTCGCCCGGGTGGCCGGCGGGGCGGGTGGATCGCTCGCGCGAGACGCGGAGGCCGAGCTGCGACGCCGCCCAGCTTGCCTGAGATTGGTTCTCGGCCTGTTCGATCGAGCAGGTCGCGTACAGGATCGCGCCGGTGGGCTTGAGGAGGGTGGCGGCCTGGGTGAGGATCTCGCGCTGAATTTCGATCAAGCGAGCTGATTGCTCGGCGCCGGCGCGGTACTTGGCCTCGAGCCTCCGCGACAGCACACCGGTGTTTGAGCACGGCACGTCGATCAGGACCAGGTCGGCGGCGGCGTTGGCGCGCTGCAACGCCTCGGCGTACGAGCACACCAGCACGGATTCATCGCCGCGGAAGGTGGCTTCGAGCACGGAACGCCGGGCGTCGTCCGTGTCGGTGGCGATGATGCGGGCCTGGGGGAAGATGGCCCGGAGCTGGCGGGTCTTGGTGCCGCGACCGGCGCAGAGATCGACGATTCGCTCGCAACGCAGGTCGGCGATGCTCTGGACGGCCTGCGAGGATGACGGATCCTGCACCCACACGCCGGGCGTGGCGGCGAGGAAATCAGCCAACGCGGACTCATGACCGGCAAAGATGAAGTGGCCGGCGTCGGCGTGGGGCGAAAGCGTGGGATTGGCGGCGAGGCTCTTGGCGGCCGATCCGGAGGCGTGGCTCGCATTGATGATCGTCGGTGCTTCGGCGAGGGAGTGATGGGCGATGGCCCGTGCGGCGTCCGGGCCGTGGGCGGCGATCCAGCCTTCGATCAGCGTTCGCGGGTGGCTTGTCGCGACGGCGATTCGCCATGTGGGATCGGCGGGGAGTTTCACGCCGCGAAGGACACGCGAGCGCCCGCTGGCGAGGGGGAATTCGTCGTCGCCCAGATTCCAGGCGGCGCGGGTGAGCGGGATCGAACGCCCCTGGTCATCGGTGGCGCGAGGGGCCGTGTCGCTGACTTTTCGGAGGACGGCGTTGGCCAGCCCGCCCGCGCCCTCGCGGATATTGGCCTTGGCCCAGTCCACCGATTCGTCGACGGCGGCGTGGGGCGGGACGGCGTCCATCGCGACAAGCTGGGCCGCCCCGACGAGCAGGACGGCCTGCATCGCGGGCTCGAGCTCGCGCACGGGCGTGGAGAGGAAGCGATCCAGGATGAACTCGAGCGTGACCCAGTGGCGGAGCACGCTGTCGTAAATGGCGTGGCAGAAGGCGGCGTCGCGGGGGGAAAGGCCGGCGGTCTCGGGCTCCATGGGGAGCAGGTCGGGGCGCCGGGCGGCCTGACGCGCGACGACGCGGATCGCCCGGTCGCGGGCGCCGGGCGGCGAGGGAGCGGATGCGGATGATCGATTCGGACGCGGCGTGGGCATGGAAGGGGCGACTGTAGCGCCGGCGGGGGCGGATTCATGTTCGCGGCGATGGGCAATGGGGAATGGGCAATAGGGAGAAGCAGAGCTGTCAACGCAGAGGTCGCAGAGGCCGCAGAGACGGGCATGAACGCAGAGGGACCGGAGGGAACCCGAGGTACACAGAGAGTGGAACGATGAGCGGGCGAAATTAGGCGGCGAGGGGAAGCACACCGGGGTCGCATGAACCCAACGGAGGTCCAAATCGCACCCGTCGCTTGGTTGACATCGCCGCCGCGCGACACTTCACTCCGGGTCGTGACTGAAGCGCAGGAACAAGCCGGGATGGTCGAGCCCGCACAACGCACGCCGCGTGTGTTGTTCACGGCGTTTGAGCCGAGCGGCGATGACCACGCGCAGGCGGTGATCCGCGAGCTCCTTTCTCGTCATCCGGGGCTGAAGATTTACGCGTGGGGCGGGCCGCGGATGGCGGCGGCTGGCGCGGAGGTGATCGAGCGGACGGGCGACGACGCGGTGATGGGCCTGCCGGGGCTGAAGAAGCTCCAGGAGCATCGCAAGATCAACGAGCGGATCGATCAGTGGCTCGAGCAGAACCGGGTTGAACTGCACGTGCCGGTGGATTCGCCGGCGGCCAACTTTCCGATCTGCGCGATGGCCAAGGCTCGCGGGATCAAGGTCGTCCACCTGGTGGCGCCGCAGATCTGGGCGTGGGCGCGCTGGCGGATTCACAAGCTGCGCCGCCTGACGGATCGCGTGCTGTGCGTGCTGCCATTCGAAGAGAAGTTCTTCGTGAAGCGCGGGGTGCCGGCGACGTTTATCGGGCATTTCCTGTTCGACGAGCCGATCGACGTGGCGGCGCTGGACGCGAAGGTCGCGGACCTGCCGGCGGGCACGCCGCGGATCGCGATCATGCCGGGCTCGCGCCCGGACGAGCTTCGCCGGAACTATCCGATGATGCTGGAGGTCTTCGCGAAGGTGCGGGAGAAGCACCCGGGCGCGATCGCGGTGGTCGCCGCGACGCGCCCCGCGGTCGCGGAACAGTTGCAGGTGGTCGCGGCGCAGCTGGCGGATCGGCTGGGGCTCGGGCGCGTCGAGAACAACGGATGGCCGGAGTCGATGCGCTGCGTGGTGGGCGCGACGGATGTCGTGATCCGCTGGTGCGAACTGGCGCTGGTGAAGAGCGGCACGGTGACCATGCAGGTCGCCAAGCAGCTCCGCCCGATGGTGATCGTGTACAAGAAATCGAACCCGCTGCTCTACTACGTGGTGAAGGCGATCATGGCGACCAAGCTGTTCACGCTGCCGAACGTGATCGCGCACCGCGAGATCGTGCCGGAGTTTGTGCCGCATTTCGGCGGGCCGGAGCCGATCGTGCTCGCGGTGCTGGATGTCGTGGAGAAACCCGCGGTGGCGGCCAAGCAGCGCGAGGAATTGGGCGCGATCGTGGCGCAGTTCGCGGGGCGGAGCGCGCGGAAGCTCGCGGCGGATGAAATTGAGAAGGCGCTGGGGTTGAGGTAGTGGGGAAGTGAGGAACGGACTTCAACGCAGAGGTCGCAGAGAACGCAGAGAAAAGACATGATCTCGGTGGGATGAGAGGGGAACAGAGGAACTCCGAGAAGAAGGGAATGGGGAGTCGACGGTCGAGCCGAGTAACACCCTCGCTCGCGCTTGGGTTCACAAAGACCACCTGACCACCTGACCACTTGACCACTTCGTCACTGCGGCCCCTCTATCGCCGTGCCGCCCACGGCGGCCGCGATGTCCGTGATGACCTCGCGCGCAGAGGCGTCGGCGCCGGCGCGGCTCTTGTGCGTGAACGACCGCCACATCCAGGGGAGCGGGATCACCGAGAGCGGGAGGTACCACCACCACGTCGGGATCGTGTACCACGAGAAATAGGTCTTGAGCATCGAATCGGTGACCCAGACGCCGGGCCACACCGTGGCGATGAGGAGCAGCGCGTAGATCCACGGCATGCGCTTGTTCATGGCGGCTCGAAAAACGAGGCGCGAGCCCGGGCCGCTCGACTCGATCGCACACGACAGTGTGTGCTCAAAGGGCGTGGCGAAGGCGTCGGCGCGGAACTCGGTGGCGGACAGGGCGGCAAAGCCGGGGAGCTTGCCTCGCTTCGAGAGCTGGCGAGCCCGATCCATCACATCGCCGGTCGACAACGGAGACTCAACGATCGGCAACCCGTTCGGGTTTGGTCCGGTTGCTGCTAAACCTTGCGTCTGCATAACACCTCGAAGGGCGCCGCCAGCCGATCCAACGCGCTCACGCCGCGAATCTATCGGAGGAATCGGGGCGGGGCCTGCAGGGGTTGGCACGCGGAATGCCCGTACCGTTGATAGCCATGGCTCAGAGCCTTCAGAATGGTCCGGTGTTGCGTTTGGTGAACGCGGACGCGGCGTTGGAACAGCGCCCGTCGCGTGTGGCCACCACACCCGACCTTCGGCGTGCGGCGGGGTCGGTGGCGACCGAGAATCGGGCCGCGGCGGGGCTTTCGGCGCTCGATGCACGCTGGGTGTTTGCGGTGCAGGTGGCGCGGACGCTCGACGGCGGGAAGGTGGCCGTGCTTGTGCCCGAGAAGCGGCGGGAGCTCGTCGCGGGCGCGGTGCGGATGGGGCTTCGGGCGTTCGATGCCAATATCGTGATCGCGCTCGTGCAGGACGCGGCGCGGCGCGGCGAATCGCCACTGTCGCGGGAGACGGAGTTCTGCCTCAAGCTCGTGAAGGCCCCAAGCGACGAGGGTTCGGAGGGGTGGAACTGGATGCTGATCGTGGGGATGGCGCTGCTGCTCGCGGGCGGGGCGCTGGCGGGACTCACGATCTGGATCATGTCGTAGAGGAAGTCACGAAGTCACGGAGTCACGGAGTCACGGAGTCACGAAGTCACGAAGTCACGAAGTCACGAAGTCAGAGTGTCCCCCTCGCGGGCGCTCGGGGCTCGCAAGCTCGATGACTTCGCCGCCACGCCGTTCGTCAGCAACACGAGCTTCTTTTCTTACCCTGACTCGCTGTCTCACTGTCTCGCTGTCTCGCTGATCCCGTGCCGCGTTACATCATCTCGGCGCGGCGGGCCCACTCAAACTCCAGCGGCTCGAGTTCCTCGGCGAGTTTTCGGCGCTCGTCGCCCAGCGTCGTCGCCTTGGACTGATTGCGCCACACGTCGGGGTCGCCGAGCTCCACGTCGATCGCCTTGATCCGCGTTTCGATCTTCTCAATCTTGGATTCGAGCTGCTCGGTCTTCAGCTTGGCGAGCGCGCTCACGCTCGGCGCGGTGCTCGCGGCCTTCCGCTTGTTCTCTTCCGTTTGGCGCTTTCGGCGCTCGGATTCCTCGCGACGAGATTTCTCCTCCGCGGCGGCCTGAGCGGCCTCGCGCTGGCGCATCGTGGCCTTCTCGTGCCACTCGGTGTAGTTGCCGAGGAAGACCTCGCAGCCGCCCTTGCCGTCCAGCACGAGCAGGCGATCGCAGGTCGCGTCGATGAGGGCGCGATCGTGGCTGATGAGCAGGAGCGTGCCCTCGTAGCCGAGATCGCCGTCTTCTTCGGGCATGGCGAGCGCGTCCTCGAGCCGTTCGGCGCTCGGGATGTCGAGGTGGTTGGTCGGTTCGTCGAGAATGAGCAGGTTCTTTGCGCTGGCGAGGAGGCCGGCGAGCACGGCACGGCTGCGCTCGCCGCCCGAGAGCATGCCCATCTCACGGTCCTGCTCGCTCCCCGAGAAGAGGAACGCGCCGGCGAGGTTGCGGGCCTGCTGCTCGCTGAGCAGGAGGCCGGGGCACTCCTTCAGGATCACGTCCTGCAGGTAGCGGTAGACCGGCTTGTCGCGGTCGACGCCCTCGTGGAGCTGGCGGTAGTAGCCGACCTTGACGTTGGTGCCGATGCGGATCGCGCCGGCGTCGGCGTCGAGCTCGCTCAGGAGGCACTTGACGAGCGTTGACTTGCCCGCGCCGTTGGGGCCGATGATGCCCCACCGCTCGCCGCGCGCGACGGAAACGTCGAGTTCCTTGAACAGCACCTTGGGCGTGCCGTCCTCGCCCCGGTACTGCTTGGACAGGCCGCGCGCAGAGATCACGACGTCGCCGGTGCGCTCGGCCTTGGGGAGTTCGAGCGCGAAGACCGACATTTCCATCGGGCGCTCGAGCGTGAACTCCGCCTTGGCGCGATCGAGCTTGCTCTGGCGGCCCTTGGCCTGGCGTGCGCGCTGCCCGGCCTTGTAGCGCCGGATGAACGCCTCTTCCTTCTTGAAGCGGCCCTGCTGGTTCTCGAACGCGCGGAGCTGCGCCATGCGGCGCTCGCTCCTGATCTCGCGGAAGTCCGCGTAGTTGCCCGGGTACTCGATCAGACGCCCGTGCTCGACCTCGATGATGCGCGTCACGACGTTGTCGAGCATGTAGCGGTCGTGGCTGATCATCGCCACCGCGCCGCGGTACTGCTCGCTGAGAAACGCCTCGAGCCACAGGCGTCCGTCGATATCGAGGTGGTTGGTCGGTTCGTCCAAGAGCAGGATGTCCGGCTCTTCCAGCAGCAGCTTGGCCAGCGCCAGCCGACCCTTCTGCCCGCCCGACAGGCCGGAGACCGAGATCGAGAATTGCGAATCGGTGAACCCCAGGCCGTGCAGCACCGCCTCGATCTTGTGATCGATCGCGTACCCGCCGGCGGCCTCCATCGCACGCTCGAGCTGCACCTGCCGCTTCATCAGCTTGTCGATCGCGCCGTCGTCGACGGCGCGGGTCGCCTCTTCCATCGCGGTAAAGACCCGGTCGAGTTCCATGTGGAGGCGGTGCAGCTCAACGAACGCGCCCTCGGCGGACTGCCGAAGGGTCTCGGCCGGGTCGAGGTTCGGGTCCTGGTGCAGGTAGCCCGCGCGGCAGCCGCGTTGCAGCGAGACGCTCCCCGAATCGGGCGTGATCTGCCCGGTGAGGATCTTCATGAGCGTGGTCTTGCCGCAGCCGTTGCGCCCGACGATCCCGATGCGTTCGCCGGGCTCGATGGTGAGCGACACGCCGTCGAGGATGATGCGCTGCCCGAAGGCGTGGCGGATGTTGGTGCAGGAGAGAATGGGCACGAGGGATTGTAGAAGTGGCGGAGCGCGGCAGCGGCGGAGCGATTCTCGCGACGATCGACCACGGGCGCCGACGGGTTGCAATCGGGTCCGGCCTGCAATGCGGCGGCGCGCCTACTTCAGCACGAACACCTTCACGAGCACGTCGCCGATGCCGATCAGGGCCGCGCCCGCGATGGTGCCGGCGCAGATCGGCTCGTGGGCCCCCACCCAGAGCCGGTGTCCCATGGACTTCGGCTTGGCGTGGTAGAGCTTGTGGGTCAGCCAGAAGAACATCGCACCGGCGAACATGGCAAGGGTCGACTCCGGCGGCACCAGCACGCCCAATCCGATCGCCAGCGGGCTGATCGGAAACTTGTTCTTCGTGAAGATGCGGACCACCTCCAGCACGAGGCCCGCGATCGCGGCGATGACCATGGAGGTCACGATCGACGGCGTGAGCAGCGAGCCCGAGCCCCCGCCGAAAATCGAGGAGACGAGGTCCGAGACCCCCTTCCACTGCACGGCCGAGGGGAACGAGAACTGCCCGCCCTCGGGGGCCATCACCATCTGCATGTGCTTGGCGTCCTCGGCGGCCTTGGCGGGGTCGTATCCGGTGGTGAAGAGTGGGAAGAAAAGGATGGTGCTGGCGATCGCGCCGGAGAGAACACCGATGATGTGTCCCACGGCCTGGTGGCGCGGCTTGCCGCCCAACATGTAGCCGGGTTTGATGTCCATGAGCAGGTTGCTGGCGTTGCTGGCGACCTCGACGCACATGACGCCGGTCATGAGATTGGTCGGCGGGTGCTTGGGGTCGGCGGCGCCGAAAATGAACTGCGGGATTTTCGAGAGCGAGCCGGTGGGCGTGATGCCGGTCAGGCCGGTCGAACTGGCCGCGATCAGCGTGAGCACGATGATCATCGGGATGGCCAGCGCGCCGAAGACCCACGAGACGCCGAACCAGTCGTGGGCCATCCAGACACCCGCGGCGCCGATGACGGGGACGCCGACCCAGGAGATCCACAGCGGAACCTCGATGTGCCCGACGACGTCATGCCCGAGGTCCTTCTTCTTGCCGAACAGCGCGCCGAACGCCTCGACGAAAACCTTCGGCTTGGCAAAGAGCGAGACCATTGCCGCGGTGACCATGATCGCGATGCCCCACCACAGGGCCCAGGTGTTCAGGATGTGGGCGCGCCCGAAGATCGCGTCGCCCGCCGCGACGCTCCCGGACCTGGGCAGAATCTCTCCCTTGATGATCATCCAAGGAACGATGAACAGGAAGTTCAGCACCATGCCGATCATCATGCTGCTGGCGGCCCGGATGCCCATGAGCCCCCCGGCGCCGAACATTGCCAGGTCGAGCGCGGGCGAGATGGCCAACTGCCGCAGATCCACGTTGGCGATGCGCGGCAAGGGGAGCACGCCCTTTTCCGCGAGCTTGTAGTACCAGCCGTCGAGGTTGTGCGGGAGGTGCCATGAACTCGAAAGTCGCAGCCACTTTTCCTGCACGAGCTTCATGTAGCTCTCGCCGGAGATGAAGCTGATGAAGCCCGCCAGCCCCGCCGCCATCGCCAGCGCCTTGGCCTTGAACATGCCGACCGCGGCCTCGGAGGTATAGAGCGTGTCGAGCACCACGCCGCAGGCACGCCCCTCGGGGAAGGGCTGCTGCTCGTCGTTGATGAATCGGCGCTTCATGGGAAAGGCGACAAGCACGCCGAGGATCGAGAGGACGACGTTGAACAGGAGCATCTGCCACCAGAGCATGGGGCGATTCTCGATCCACATGTACGCGGCCATGCCCGAGATAAGCGGGCCCGTCATGTAGCCGGCGGCGGTGGCGACGGACTGCGTGGCGTTGTTCTCGAGGATGGTCATGTCGCGCATGCCGAAACGCGACATGGCGCGGAAGAGGGCGAACGCGAGGATGACGCTCGTGAGACCGACCCCGAGGGTCCAGCCGGTCTTGGCGCCGACGTAGAGGTTGGTGGCCGAAAGCAGCCCGCCGAGGACAAAGCCCATGACGCCCGAGCGGAGCGTGAGCTGCGGCATGTCGCCGCGGAAGACGTTCTCAAGCCACCAGCGGTCCTTCTGCTCGCGGGTCCATGTGCGGACTTGTTCGTCGTTGAGCTGCTGGATCGCCATGCGCTGCGTCTCCCTCTGAAAAGCGTGGGGACACACTACGCGAACCGGGGACGAGACGCAACGGTCGGGCGTTGGCCGTCGCCCGGCCGAGCGAAATCGGGGGGCCGAGGCGGCTTCATCGCCGCGTCAGGCGTGCGGATTCCGATCGACGATCGGGCGTCCCGCGTGGCCCACCGGTCCTCGGCGGCCTTCACACACTTCCGTCCACTCTCTTGCCCTTCGCCCGAGGCTCAATCAGAACCCCTACCCGACCCCACCGCCGCGCGACCGCCGTGCCACGTCGAATCTCCGCGGCCGCTCGGCACGCGGGGCCACTTCTCCCAAAAACGAACCAGGCGGGCCGAAACCCGCCTGATCGAAAACGTGGGCGATACTGGACTCGAACCAGTGACCTCATGCGTGTCATGCATGCGCGCTAGCCAACTGCGCCAATCGCCCGGACCTCGGATGTCAATCGGCGGAATCCCGCCGCATCTGGAGAGCGTTACGACTATAGCCCGCGACCCCGGAAAAAGAAAAGCCCCCGCCGGAATCCCGACGGGGGCGTGAGAGAGTCGGAGTTCCGGCGCACTCGCTCGAGCCGAGTTCGGCACACCCACGCGTGGCGCCTTAGCACCCCACCTCGAAGTGCTCGGCGAAGGCGTCGTAGTCATCGCCGTTGACGAAGCCGTCCTGGTTGAAGTCGGCGCTGGGGTCGCCGGTCTCGAAGCCTTCGGCGAAGGAGTCGTAGTCGTCGCCGTTGACGAAGCCGTCGTGGTTCACGTCCGCGCCACACACGATCAGCACCACGTCGTCACTCTGGAGCCACTCGTTGCACTTCAGCGCGCCGACAAAGCAGCGCAAGCGCAGCTCGTTCGGCAGCGGGTACCCGTGATAGAAGTACGCCGGATCGATCGTCACTTGGATCGTGCCCGGCGAGACGACGGCCGCGCTCAGGACGCTGTTGGACATGGCGTCCGTTACCTGTTCCCACTGGTTGTCATTCTGGACGTTGAGCCATTCCCAGCGATACTCAAGTTCGCCGAACTCGGTGGTCGCGCTGGTGGTGAGGGTCATGGTCCCGCCGGGCGAGGTCTGGCCGCCAACGGGCTGGGCGGTGATGGCCGGGTTGCACACCGGCGGATCGACGGTGACGAGCACGCGGTCGGGTTCGTATGTCAGGTGGGCACGGTTGCTGACAAAGTCCGGCGCGAGCACAAGCTCGTCGAAGGTGCCGACAACCGAGGACGCAACGATCGCTTCATAAGTCCAGCCGATCATTCTGTAACGACTTGTCATGTGGTCGTAGAAGCCGTGTAAGTCCCACTGTTGAATCCGGAGTGTGCCGTCGATCGTGGCCGCTCCTTGGACATTCACGCGGGAGGACATCGAATAGGATCCGTCGGTGTCCAAGTCGTATAGAAACCCGCACGCCACATCCAGCGTCGATGTGGAGTCCATCGTCAATGAGCCGGCGATCGTGAAATCCGTGTGGTCCGCCCAGGCATCAGGGAACGGGACGGCCTGTTCTGCGACGATCTCGGCGTTGGCGGACGCGGTGAAGTTGCCGGGCCATGTCCCGTTGCCGCCGATGCCCGCGCCCACGCCGAACGTCAGGTTGTAGTCACCCAGGTCGGTGCTCGGGCCGAACAGCAGCGTGTCGCAGGTGATGTCGGCGTTGGCGCGGTTGCTCCCCACCTGGATCAGCGGGTTGCCGGTCGCGCCGCCCGTGATATGAGTCGTCGCGCCGGGATTGAACCGGTGGGTCTGGACCTCGGCCTCGTTGACGAGGTTCAGCGTGCCGACCGCGTTGACATCGGTCGGGTCGCCGACGTTGATCGTGCCCGAGCTCTGCCAGACAATTCCGGGGCCCTCAAGAGTGACGATGCCCGAACTGCTCGCGCCGCCCATGCCCGTGCCAATGTACGCATCACGAGTCTTGAGAAGACCACCTCCCCTGACTTTCAACTCCGGAACGGCGGTCGTGCCGCCATCGTCAACGACGTATAGGGTCTCCTTGACGTCCAGGACCGAGTCGGCGTTCTCCACGGTCACGACGGGCTCGGAGCCATCGGTGCCCGTGAAGATCGCGGAGTTCGCGGTCACCACACCGCCCAGAAGGACTCGCATGTACGCGGTGCCTTCGGCATTGCCGACGCGCAGGCCGGTGGCCGGAGTCGAAAAGGCATCGCCCAGCCCCCGACTCGTGAGAAACGAGTGATTGCGGACGATGATGCCGCCCCCGGGCGCCCCGATGTTTGAACCGCAGAGGACGTGCCCGAAGGTGACGACCCCGCCGTTGTCGACAACGAGCGTGCCGTCGATGCCGAAGGCGTTGCCGACCACCAGAAGCGAGGAATCGGTGGATGCGTTGGAACTCCCGTAAATGCTTGACTCAGCACCATTGACCAGAACATGCCCACGCGCTGATGGGTGTGCGCCAATCCTGAGGCCCTGGAGTTCACCAGCCGCGAGCGAGATGTCGGCGCCGTTCTCGACGCGAAGCGTGCCCTGCCCCTGATCGCCGACGGTGATGAACGCCGCGCCGCCGGCGCCGGTAAGGACCAGCGAGCGTGCCGCACCGTTGAGGTTGAGTTCTCCTTGCGAGCCCGAGCCCTTGGCGATAATGAGCGAGACAAGGTTCTCGATGCTCCCGCCGGTCCAGTCGAGCAAGCCCGCGCCCTCGTCGCTGATGACCAGCGAATCGATCTGCAGCAGGCCACCGTTCAAGTAGAGCCGGCCCGAAGTCGCCGGGCGGCGGCCCAGCACCAGTTCGCCGGTGCGGAGCAGTCCGCCGGCGTTGAGGTTCACGATCCCGGTGGTGACGTTGCCGTCGCCCTGGGCATCACCGAGATAAACCCTGGTGGATGAGCGCGGACCGGTCAGCATGCCGTCGTTGTTGATCGTGATCGTTCCGGTCGCTCGGGTGCCGGCACCGACCATGAGATTGGACGAGAAATTGAGTTCACCGTCTTCCAGCAGGAGTGTCGCGGTGGAATCGGACCCGCGCCCGAGGAGAACGTGTCCGGCAGCGCTCATCTTGCCGCCGGCCAAGACGCCGAGGTTCGACGTGCTCGAGTCCCCGACGGCGATCGATGTCAATTCGCCGCTGTTCAGCCACCCACCGATGACCGAGAGCGTGCTGCTGGAATTGGTGTCGGGCGAGGTTACGAGCGTGAACTCGGGCAGGCACTCGGTGGTCGGCTGGCTGAGTTGGGAGGTTCCGAACGCGAAGAATACGGAACCAGCGTTGACCACCACGCCCGCGATCTCGCGATGATCCGGGAGCGTGACGATGTAGTGTTCGTCCAGCGAGAAAGTGGCGATCTTCGACGAGTCAGGACGCCCCGAGGGGTTCCAGTTGCTTGCCAGGTCCCAACTGCCACCCTGCGCGTTGGTCCAGGTCACCGATGGGATCTCGCAAGGTACGGCCGTGATGTCGATATCGAGGAACTTGGTGTCGAAGTGAGAATCGCTGTCGCCACAAGAGTAACAATTTACACGCGAAATGAAGCTGACGCGATCCCCCAGAGCCACCGTCAAGTCCAATTCGAACGTGACGCTCTCCCCAAGATCAGAATCCCGAATCGTGGTACTTCCGTCGGCGTGATGGTGCTCGATCCTGACGAAGCCCGGCCAGGTCCCCAGATGATCTATCTGGGCGTCGGTACTTGTGACGCGGATATGGATCGGACCCGCGTAGTCGGCAGCGATCCAATCGACTTGCGCCCCCATCCCCCACGCGACGGTTCCCGACTCGTAGGTAATCTCGAAGTGGTCCTCTTGGTTTGGGCAGAAGCCGAGGGTTGTGGTCGTCTCGCCGACGCACTTTAGGACAAACGCATTTGGGCACATGCCCGGACCCCAATTCGGCCCGCCGGTATTGTTGTACCAGGGGAACACTTCAAGTCCTCGGTCGATGTGCACGGGTTCAGTATGTCCAGGGATACTCCAGTACTCGTTGATGGGGTTCTGACCATTCCAGTCATCGGCAAGGTTCCAATGCCTTTGCTGGGCGTTGGCGGTGCGAGCCCCGCAACAGAGCACGGCGCAGCCCGCGGCCGCGAGCAAGAGGGCTAGGGACGCACGAGATTCGGTTCGCATGATGTTCAGCCTCCAGGGCGGCCTGACAACCCCCAACCCGCCGATGCGGATCGTGAAGCCAGCCTCGTACCCACTGAAACTCCATCCGCGCGCGCGATTGCGCGCCAAAGTGGAAAAATGGCGCAAATATTCGATCTGAAATGAAACCGACGGAAGCCACCGTGGCGCCAGGCCGGCGCGCTGAGGGTCTGCGACCTCTGCCAACGAAAAGCCCCCGCCGGAACACCGACGGGGGCGTGAGAGAGTCAGAGTTCCGCCACACTCGCTCGAGCCGAGTTCGGCTCAGCCACGCGTGGCGATTTAGCAGCCGGCGTCAAAGGCCTCGGCGAAGGCGTCGTAGTCATCGCCGTTGACGAACCCGTCGCCGTTGATGTCGGCGCCGAGGTCGCCCGATTCGAAGAGTTCCGCGAAGGCGTCGTAGTCATCTCCGTTGACGAACCCGTCGCAGTTGAAGTCGGCCGCGCACACGACCACGTTCGCCGTGGCGCTGGTGTCGCTCCCGCATCCGTTGGTCACGACGCAGTCATAGCTGCCGGCGTCGGCGAGCTGGGCGTTGGTGAGGGTGTAGCTGCTGCTGGTCGCGCCGCCGATGTCCGACCCGTTCTGACGCCACTGGTAGCCGGACGCCCCGGTCGCGGTGACCGAGAGCATGATCGAGCCGCCGCGGCAGACGCTCCCGCCGGTCGGGTCGCCGGTGACGGTCGGGCCGACGTTGACCGTGAGCGTGGCGG
Source organism: Phycisphaerales bacterium (assembly GCA_020853815.1). GTDB lineage: Bacteria > Planctomycetota > Phycisphaerae > Phycisphaerales > UBA1924 > JABWBC01. Next base: position 9,273 of record JADYYE010000055.1, on the reverse strand, counting down.
CATTGCTCGTGACGTTGCCGCAGGAGTTGGAGACGACGCAGTCGTAGCTGCCCACGTCGCCGGTCGTGACGGAGGCGATGGTGTAGGTGCTGCTGTTGGCACCGCCGATGTTGACCGTGTTCTTGCGCCACTGATAGCCGGTGGCGCCGGTGGCGGCCACGCTGAAGCTGGCCGACTGGCCCGAGCACTTGGTCTGGTTGGACGGTTGACCCGTGATGTTCGCCGTGGTGTTCACGGTCAGCGTCGCGGCGTTGCTGGTCACGTTGCTGCAGGAGTTGGAGACGACGCAGTCATAGCTGGCGGCATCGCCGGCGGTGACCGAGGCGATCGTGTAGCTGCTGCCGTTCGCGCCGCTGATGTTCACCGTGTTCTTCCGCCACTGATAACCGGTGGCGTTGGTCGCGGTGACGGTGAAGGTGGCCGAGGTGCCGGTGCAGCGGGTGAGGTTAGAAGGCTGCCCGGTGATCGTGGGCGCGGTGCATCCCGTGCCCGAAAGCGCAAGCTGGTAGAGCTGCGACGCGGACGTGCCCGCCGCCGAGGAGATCTTCACATAGAACGTTCCCACGCCGAGGCTGAGACCCGAGAGAGTCTCGACCGCGCCGGCGGCGGCGGACGACGCCGAGCCCAGCAGCGTCGTGCCGTCGGCGGCGTAGACGTCGATGCGCATGTTCAGGATGGTGAGCGAATTGGTCGAAGTGCCCGTGTTGCAGCTTCCGCTGGAGGCCTGGCTGTTATCGTCGTAGGTCTTCCCATAGGGCGTCAGCGTCGCCGTGAACGCAAGGGGAGACGTGGTGGTGAACTTGTACCAGTCCAGTTCGGCATCGTCGTCGAGCGACGCGATCGCGACCTGCGTGTCGTTGGTCCCCGAGTCGGGGTTGGGAACCGGCGTGCCCACGTTGATGGGCGTGCCGGAGATCAGGTTCCCGAGGTTGCGCGCCGTGGCGGCGGTGCCGATGGTGCCGCTGGTGTCGCCGTAGTGCCTCTGGACGGCGCGGAACTCGTCGTGGCGCGGGCCGTCGAAGCTGGTGCTGAGGAAAGGCTCCATCAGCTGGTTGCTGTTGTTGGAGCAGACGTGGTCAAAGCCGATCGCGTGCCCGAGCTCGTGCATGAAGGTGTTGCGGAAGAAACGGCTGACGTTTGAGGTGCCCCCGAAGTTGTTGATGTCGCCGGAGTCGAGAACCATGTTGCCGTTGGACGGGAAGAAGGCATAGGCGAGGATGCCGTTGGCGCCGTCGATGTTGTGCATGCCGATTCGGATGTCGCCGCGCGAGGCGTTGCCGGTGGAGCTGAAGCTGGCCCCGTCGTCCCAGTCGTTGCCGCCGAAGGTGATGCGCGTGAACGAAAGGCCGGAGATCTCCTGCCAGCGATCAAAGCACGACTGGATGTGCCCGATCCAGGTGGCGCGGGCGTACTTGGTGTCCATCTTCGCGAACAGATTGCTCGGCGAAGTGGCCTCGCCCGCCGAACCGGGGATCGAGAGCCCGTCCGGCACGAGGCTCCAAGTGACCGTGCGGGGCGTGCCCTGCGAGCCCGACCAGCGCGTGCCGAGCTGGTAGCGCTGCATGTCGAACTGCTCGTTGAACGCCGCGACATAGGCCGACACCTGCGCGACGTACTTGTCGTCGGTGCCCTCGGCGAAGCAGACGATGAGCGGGGCGCTTTCTTGCTCCCCGAACACGCCGCCCGGGTTTCCGCCAACACCGCCCGCAGGCTGCGAGGCGACCTGGCCGAACACCGGGGCGGCCAGCAGAGCCGCCGCGGCGGCAAGGCCACGAACCACATTCTTCAACATTCCTGCACTCCTGGCGCAATGGACACTTCAGACCCGTGGGGGGCCGACACCTGACAATCGGCGAGCCTACACCCCGGCCCGCCGGGGCGTCAATGACATTTCTCACCCTTCTCAACGGGAATTCGCCCGATCCATTGCGATCGGCCCAGCCGTTCGGGCATTTGCCCACCGGTTTTCTTATCGGGCGATCGCGGCAAGAACAACCCGGCGCCTCATGTCCGAAACCACCACGCCCCCCGCACGCTCCAGCGTCACCGCGAACGCCGCCGCCTTGGCGATCGGCAGCTGCGGCTCGATCGGCACTTCCAGCGCGCCCGCCCCGACGCATCCAAAGATCGCGCCGCTCACACGCTGCGAAATGCCCCTTTCGGCGTCCACAATCCACAGCTGGTACTGCTCGCCCTCTTTGCACGCCGGCAGGCCGCTGAACCGCATCACGCCCGTCTGCATCGAATCCGACCACGCCACCTCGCCCGTCACGCCCGTGATCTCCGGCGCCTCACCGGTATCGAGCGCGTTGAACGGCCCCCAACTGGCGCGGACCAGATCGCCCTTGGCCTGCGCCGCCGCCATCCGCTCCGCGTGCGTTGGCGTCGTTCCACCCGGGCCGCGCAAAGCCAGCCCCACCACCACGACAAGGCACGCCGCGGCCGCCATCCAGCCCGTCAGCGCCAGCGCCCGCCAACGGGAGGGGGCCTCGCCCCGTGCAACGCCCGCGCCATTCCGCCCGCCCGCGGCTTGCGCACGCGTCAGTCTCAGGCCGCAGCACCACGCGCGGGCCTGAATCTCCACCTCGCGCCGCAGCGACGCGGGCATGGCACCCTCGCACGGACAGCCCGCGGCAACCTCGCCCGCGGCCAGGTCGTGCGGCGAGACCGCCAGCCATTCCACGCAGTCGGGGCACTCGGAAAGCAGCTCGCACAGCTCGCGCTCTTCATCGCGCGACAGGCCGAAGCAGGCGCGCTCCGCGAGCAATTCCTCGGCGCGCGGCGGGATGTCGCGTCCGGGTGCGCTCATGCCGCACCCCCTTCGCTCGTGATGGGGGCGCCGTCGCCGTCCTTCTTCGCGGCGCTCAGGAGTTCGCGCAGGCGGATGAGCCCGCGCCGCGCGTGGGTCTTGACGGTCCCGAGCGGCAGACCCGTGGCGCCGGCGATCCGCTCGTGCGACAAACCCTGCACCAGCGACAGGCGCAGCACCCGCTGCTGCTCGTCGCTCAGACGAGACATCGCGCTCATGGCGGCGCCGGCGGCCTCGCGCTCGTCGGCGGTAATCTGGCCCGAAGGAGAGGCCGGGGGCTCGGACTCGGGGAGCCCGTTCTTGTCCAGTTGTCGCCCGGCGCGCCGGCGACGATCGATCAGGCGGCGACGCGCGATCATCGCGATGAACGCCGTCTCCGACGCGACGCTCGCGTCGTAGCGGTACGCGTTCTTCCAGACCTCGACAAAGATCTCCTGCACCGCGTCCTCGGCCTCGGCGTGCGTCGGCGTCATCCGCCGCGCCAGCGACCACACCAGCCCGCCGAATCGATCAAGGCACGCGCGCACCGCCTCCTGATCGCCACCAGCCACGCGTTGAAGGAGCGGCTCTTCCAAGGCTCTCAATGCCCCCGTACGCCGAACCGGTCCCCCAGCGGCTGCCTTGGACCGCGAGACAGTCGCGCGATCCCGGTCCCCGTGAGCGTCATGGTAACTCGCCGCCCCCACGACCGCCACCGCCCCCACCGCCGTTCGCCTCCGAGCGACCTTGGAGGAATCCCGACGCGGCTTGGCTCCAACGCACACCACATGAATCTCCGCGCCACCAGCGAGAAAAGCCCGGCACGCCCTCTCGAGCACGCCGGACGAGGATCACTTGCCCTTGGGCATGATGACCGTGTCGATCACATGGATCACGCCGTTGCTGGCGTCAAGGTCCGCCGAGACCACGGTGGCGTTGTCGATCTTCACGCCGCCGTCGCTGGTGATCTTGACCTCGCCGCCCTGGAGGGTCTTGGCGTGCTTGGCCGCCACGGCGTCGGTCGAGAAGACCCGCCCCGACACGACGTGATACTTCAGGATCGAGACCAGCTTCTCCTTGTTCTCCGCCTTGAGCAGGTCGTCGAGCGTGCCCTTGGGAAGCTTCGCAAAGGCTTCATCGGTCGGCGCGAAGACCGTGAACGGGCCGCTGCCCTTGAGGGCGTCGACCAGGCCCGCGGCCTTGAGCGCCGCGGCGAGGGTCTTGAAGCTGCCCGCCTTGACCGCGGTATCAACGACATCGTCGCTGCTGGGCAGGATCACGCTGTCGATCACATGGATCACGCCGTTGCTTGTCTTCACGTCCGTCGCGGTAACGGTCGCGCCGTCGATCATCACCTTGCCCCCCGAGGCCTTGATGTCCACGCGCTGGCCGTTGACCGTGGTCGCGTTCGACAGCTTGGCCACGTCGGCGGCGGGCACGCTGCCCGGGACGACGTGGTACGTGAGGATCGCGGTCAGCTTCGCCTTGTTCTCAGGCTTCAGCAACTCGTCGAGCGTGCCCTTGGGGAGCTTGGCAAACGCCTCGTCCGTCGGCGCAAAGACCGTGAAGGGGCCCGCGCCCTTCAGGGTGTCGACAAGCCCGGCGGCCTTCAGGGCGGCGGCCAGCGTGTTGAACTTGCCGGCCTTGACCGCGGTGTCGACGATGTCGTCCGCCATCACATGCGAGGCCGCGGTCACCGCGGGCTTCGACTCCGAGCACGCGGACTTGGAAGAGCACTCCTGGGCCAGAGCGATGCTCGTGGTACCCGCCAAAGCCAGAATCGCAAGAACGCTTGTCGTTTTCATGTCTATCGCTCCATGAGGCCACCGACCGGCGCGACGATCCACGTCGCACGGAACACCCGCCGCGCAGAACTCGTTGTTGTGTGCGTGCCTTGGGTCAGGCCGGTGCAGCCTTGCCCCACCTCCTTCGCGGAAGCGGGCGGATCGGATTCACGCGGACGCACGACTGTGTGCCCTACTCACAATTGCCGCGCGCCGATCGCTGCGATGATCCCGCACTTCCTCCACCAGTCCCCAGTCCCGATTCCCCACTCCCGGTTCTTCTCTTCCCTTCTTCTCTCCGTCTCTTCCTCCAATGAAAAACGCCGCCCTTTCGAGCGGCGTTGTCATTCAATCGTTCTTCATCCGTATCGACGGATGTCGATCTCTTGCGAAAGCACGCTTAGTTGCCGACGTGGATTTCCACGCGACGGCTGGCGGCCTTGGTCGACTTGGGCTTGGCCGAGCCATAGCCCACCGCGCTCATGGGGTTGTTGACGCCCTTGGAGGCGAGGTACGCACGCACCGATTCCGCGCGCGCCTCGGAGAGCGCCTCGTTGGTCGGGAAGCGGGCCTTCATCTTGTTGGGCTGAGAGCTGTCGGTGTAGCCCTCGACGCGGATTGAAGCGCCGGAGAACTCACGCTTGATGCGCGACGCGATCTGGTCGAGCTCCTTCTTCGCCGTCGACTTCAGCGTCGCCGAGCCGGAGTCGAATCCGACATCACCCGCCAGGACCATGACGGTCTCGCGCCCGCCACCGGTGTTGCCGCTGCCCGTGTCGCGGAACTGCGGAATCGGCTGGGTCTTGGCGGCCGCCAGTTCGCTCTGGAGACGTGAGTTCTCCGACTGGAGGTTCGCGACCTCGCCGTCGCGCTGGCGCGACTGGTTTTCGAGTGTCGACAGGCGATCGCGGAGCTCCGCGTTCTCCGAAGTCACCATGTCATGGTCCTTCTTGTCGACGCCGCAGCCCGTCGCGACCATCGTCGCCGCCGCCAGCACGCCAAGACCGATCAGCTTCGCGAACCTGTTGATCCCAGTCATCGTGGCCATCCCTGTGCTAAAGGACTCGTCGCCAAACTCCGGGCCGCGATCCTCGTGGCCCGGCTCATTTCCTTGAGTCGCGCGCGAAAAAACTCGCGGCGCGGCCAATGGTATCGGCGTTCCCACTCGTTTCTCGCCACTTCCCGATTTCACTCGCCGGCCGCCGAAGTTCCCGCCCGACCGGCGTTCATCCGCGGCCCATCCCCGCCCGACCCCGTGAGACACCGCTACGGCAGAAAAACCCCGCCCATGTTGCCGGTCAGTTTTCGCAACCCAAGCTCGATCAACGGTTTACATACGAGAACCAGCACAGTCGACACCGCCAGGAACGGGCCATAGGGCATCACACGCTTCAGCCGCCCGCCCAGCAGCTTGCCCAGGAGAACCCACGCCAACCCCACGAACGCCGCGCCGAAGAAGCCCAGCACCGAGTTGATCCACCCGATGCACGCCCCGACGGCCGCCATCATGTGGACATCGCCAAGTCCCATCGACTCCTTGCCAAAGCCGAGGCTCCCGAAAATCCGCACGCCCCAGACGACGCCGCCGCCGATCAGGTAGCCCATCAGCACGCCGCCCAGCGCGACCAGCCAGAGCGGGGCTAAATGCGCTGGGAGCAGTTCGCCCGAGATCGCATCGAACTTCCAAGGGCCCGCCCACATCCGCGCCAGCCACCAGCCGGTCATCGCCAGCCCAAGGCACGGCGCGAGGAACACCAGTTCCTTCACCATCTCCCGCCGCGCGTGCGGATAGGCGATCCACATCTCGCCCGGGTTGTGCGGGGCGTCGGCGGGAGGCTGGCCGCCGGCTTGCCCCGTGGAAGCCTGCTCGCCCGCGGCCTGCTCGGCGCTCGCCATGTCGGCAAGGGCCTGCTTCTCCCATGCTTGATAATCCGCAAAGCTGCGCCGGATCAGGCCCGCTGCAAGGAGCACATTGCCGATGCCAAGGCCAATCACGCCGCCGATGCTCGCGCCGATCCAGCCCCAGCCGCGTGGCCCGGGCGTGGCGAGCGTCCAGACCTCGCCGGGCGTGGTGACGCCTAGGCCGCCGGCTCGCTGCACGATGAACGCATGGATCGGATGAACCAGAACCGCGACCAGCGCGGGAACCCACGTCAGAATCAGCGGGATCGTGCTGGTCTTGGCGTCGACCAGGGTCATCGCGACCAGCGACGAGAGCACCGTGAGCAGCACGGCGAAACTCGGCCAGGTCTGGCTCGCGCTCGACGCCATCCAGCGCGGCTTGATCGAGCCCAGGTCGAACCCGAGCACGATCGTGCCCGTGGGCAACATGTAGTAGAGCACGAAGAAGAACACGAACAACGCCGCCACGAACGCCTCGACCAGCGGGTACTCGCTGGAGATCTTCACGCGGCAGAATCGGCAGCGTCCCTTGAGCAGGAGCCAGCCGAAGACGGGGATGTTCTCGCCGAAGGTCAGTTGCGTGCCGCACGCCGGGCACGCCGATGGCGGCGTGACGACGTTGAGCCCGCGCGGCAGGCGGTAGACCAGCACGTTGGTGAGCGAGCCGATGCACGCGCCCAGGGCCGCGATGAACAGCACCTTGACGGCGTCGAAGGCCCACAACCAGAGCTCGTAACTCTCAACCGCCAGCGTCATCCAGGGCCTCCCTGCCCTCTGTTCCCTCGACTACGGCCCGCTGTTTACCTCGATGCCTTGATGCCGCGTGCCTTGTTGCCTTCCTTGCCTTCACCAATGCCCGGTTTTTCCGCTCTTCCCTAGTGCCCAGTGCCTAGTGCCTAGTGCCCAGTGCCTTCTTCCCTAGAACGGCGCCGGGTCTTCCTCTTCATCCTCATCGTCTTCCCGCGCCCGTTCACCGACCTTGGCCGAGAGTTCCTCGACCTTCTGCTCGGCGCGTTCGAGAACTTCCCGGCAGCGTTTGAGGAGCGCCACGCCGCGTTCGTATTCCGCCAGCGCGGATTCGAGCCCGACCTCGCCGCCCTCGATCTTTTCAACGATCGACTCGAGCTGCGCGAGCGCCTCCTCGAACGTGAGTTCCGTGCCGTCGCCGTGCTTTCCGGGTCGTTTGCTCACACCCACAGCGTACCCACTTCGCGGCGGCGTGCCTTTTGGTGGCCCGGCGGTCCGGGCCGGCGCGGGCTTCTCGTGCCACCGATGTCGTCCGCGACATCGGTGCTCTTCGCTTCTCCACTTGCCCCGTGCCGTGGCCAAGGCCCGCCTTCGGGCCTTGACCACGATCTTCATTCTCCTGGTAGGTCGGCGCTCCGTGCCGACGCCTACCTCTCCTTCTTCGCTCCCCGCGCACCGAGGCCGGAAATGACCACGGACTTTGGCGCGATGCCCGACCACCCACTGGCCCTGCTCATTCACTCCGCCACTTGGCCACTCCGCCACTTCCCCTCCCCCTCCCAATCACTCATCGCTCCACATACCCTCAGCCGATGGAGGTCGTATGAAAGCTCCGTTGCTGGGCGTCGCGTTCCTCGTTGGGTCGGTCGTCGCCTCGCGGGCCATGGCTCAGCCGGACTACGGCATCGAGTTCGTCACGGTCGGCGCGCCCGGGAACGAGGCCTTCAACATCCCGAGCAACGACTATCCCAATTCGTCCGTGCTCGGGCGCGGGCGGGTCGATTACACCTTCCGCATCGCCAAATACGAGACCACCACCGCCCAGTATCTCGAATTCGCCAACACCTTTTACGGCGTAGACCGCAACTCCCTTCCGCCCTTCCTCTCCGGGCTGGGGCCGATCGAGTGGGGCGCGGGACCAGACCCCAGCTACCACGGCCCGGGAAGACAATGGACGCTCGACACGCTCCCGGGCTCGGCGATGCGCCCGGTCTTCGGAATCTCCTGGCGCGACGCCGCCCTGTACTGCAACTGGCTCAACAACGGGAAATCCAGCGATCCCGCATCGCTGTTGCACGGCGCGTATGACGTGTCGACATGGGGCGACAACGCCGACGGCTCGTTCAGCGACGGGCTCACCCACCTGCCGGAAGCAAAGTATTTCCTCCCGACCTATGACGAGTCGATGAAGGCCGGGCACTACGACCCCAACCGCGACGGCCAAGGCCAGGGCGGCTGGTGGCTCAACAAGAACGCGTTTGATGACTACTCCATCCCCGGGCCGCCCGGCATCGGCGAGACCAGTTACCGCTGGTCCGATGGCAACAGTGGCGAGTACCTCGCTCCTCTAGGGGGCTATCCCGATTCACTCTCGCCGTGGGGACTCCTCGACACCAGCGGAGGCGCGCCGGAGTGGACGGAGAGCTACTCTACAATCTCTAGTCCAGAGGCACGCTGGATGTTTGGCAGTCGCGCTGGGACGGGGTTTGGCGGCGATGCAATCTACGCCTTCCATGCCCTGGGCCCGCGAGACACGGGCCTCTATGGCTTTCGCATTGCATCTGCGGTCCCGGCGACTGGCGCGCAGACGATCGTGCCGCTCGCCTGCCTTGTCGCGTCCCGTCGCAGAAGATGACGCGGCCGCGCACGGTCGCCGCTTTATATTATATTATGTTTATATAATTTCGGTTTGACGGAGGGCCATGACTAGAGCGCCTTGAGCCCAAATCTAGCGCTGTTCGGCGCACGGACGGGTTGCGCCAGGCGTGGTGATGCGGTAGGTTCCCTTTCTGGTGGGAAGAAAGGGAGTCGTTTGATGGCGGCGCCGTATTC
>JADYYE010000054.1 GCA_020853815.1 Phycisphaerales bacterium | reverse complement strand
CGTCCGATGCCGTCTGCTGGCAGCTGGGCAGGAGCTTCCCGCCCATGAACGGCTCGAGCTGGTTGGTCTTGGGGTTGGGCGCCCAAGCCTCGCACAGGCAGATGCGGCAGGAGGCGACGACCGACAGACCGTCGTGATAGCAGTACTGCGGCACGTCGACGCCGTTGGCATTGGCGATCTGGAGGATCGTCTGGCCCGGGGTGAAGTCGCACTTGGTGCCGTTGATGGTGATGCTCGGCATGGCGGGCAATGGTAGCCGAACGTTCCGAGAACGCGACGAATCGGAGGCACCGACTTCACGGACCTCAGCGCGGGAGGTTTGTGGGGCGCGTGCGGGCTTCCGAGGCAGGTCCGGCCCCCGGGAATCCCCGATCGCTGGCGGGGTTGGCCGGATGTGGCAAGGTTGGGGTGTCGAGCGGGCAGTTCTCGCCGCCCGACAAGGCAAGCCGGATCGTTTGAGAAGAGACGAAGCGGACGGGACATGCAAGCGACCAACGTCGCGGCAGACATGGAGCCCCCACCCACCCCTCCCGTCCGCACCGGCGAGCCCGAACAACGCCCGTCTGGGAAGAGACCCACGGGCTGCCAACGCCGTTCCCACTCGGGACGGCGTTGGTTTTTGTTTGGGTTGCGCACACATGGTGTGCGGCTTGTTAGCGCGCGCCCAACGTGGGGCGATCGAATTCGGGCCGGACGGGGAAAGCGTCTACACTCGCGCATGAACGGCCTGGGTCCCATCGTCGCGGTCTTCTTTGGCTCGATCGCGCTCCTGGCCGTCATCATTGTCGTGATGCGAAAGACCCTCGGCGGGAAGAACAAGGCGGCGTGACGCCCCCGGCGCCGGCGTCGGTCCGCCGCAGCCGATCGAACTCTCCGTGGTACAACATGGCATGAGCGCGGGCGATTTCTTCCTCGGGGCGGTCGTCGTCGGGATGGTTGTCGCCATCATCGCGTTCTCGATCCGCAAGAGCACGCGGAGCGCGGGTGTGAGCGATCGCACCGATACCGCGGGATCGCAAGGAATCGACCCGGGCATCGCATACCTCATGGCGCCCGGCGCAATGAGCGATGGGTCCTCGCGCGCCGGATCGGGCGGACACTCGGCGCACCACGCCCCCGGACATCAAGCCCCCGGACATCACGGCGCGGGTCATCACGGACATCACGCGCACGACGGCGGGCACGATCACGGTTCGCACGCCTCGTTCGATAGCTGCGCGCCCGTCGACTCGGGCGGCGGCTTCGACGGCGGCGGCGGGTGCGACGGCGGCGGCGGGTGCGACGGCGGCGGTGGGTGTGACGGAGGAGGCGGTTGCGGCGGCGGCGACTGATCGCACGCAACTTCTCTCCTCTTCATTTGGACATTTGACGATTTGGCCATTTGGCCATTTGGCGATTTAGCGATTTGTCCTCCCCCCGTACCCTTCTCCGGTGCCACGCTACAAGCTCACCATCGCCTACGACGGCACGGACTTCTGCGGCTGGCAGAAGCAGGAGCCGCCCGCGCCAACTTCGCCCGCGCCAGCTTCGCCCGCTGCAACGTCGGCCACGCCGTCCCCCGCGCCCAGCGCCAAAACACCCGTGTCGCAGCGCGACATCCCCATGCACGCGCCCCCCGCGAGCAAGGTCCTGGGCCTGATCGAGCCCGGGCCGGGCGGCATCGCGCGCCTCGAGATGCGCACCATTCAGGCCGTCGTCGAACGCGCGGTGCGCGAGATCGTCCGCGAGCCCGTCACCCTCACCGGCGCCAGCCGCACCGACGCCGGCGTCCACGCACGAGGCCAGGTCGCTTCCTTCGCCTGTTCCGACGGCACGGGCAGCCAGCGCGGCATCGGCTGGCCGGTCGAGCGCGGCACGGATCGCCTGCGGGCCGCGCTCAACGGGCGCCTGCCCGCCGACGTGCTCATCACCGCGATCGAACCGTGCCCCATCGACTTTGAGCCGATCCGCGGCGCGACGTCCAAGGCCTATTCCTACACGATCCACGACTCGCGCGAGCGCCCGCTGTGGGACCGGCGCTTCGTGTCGCACGTTCCCTACGAGATCGACGAACGCGCCATGCACGACGCCGCCCAGCGCCTGGTGGGCGAGCACGACTTCGCGGCGTTCGCGGCCGCCGGGCACGGGCGTCTCACCACGGTGCGCCGTGTTTTCTCGTGCGGCGTCGCGCGCCTGCGGAACGACGACGGCACGCCGTCACGTCGCGCTCGCATCGACATCACGGGGAGCGGGTTCCTGTGGAACATGGTGCGGATCATCGCGGGCACGCTGTGCCAGGTCGGGCGCGGGCGGATGACGGCGGATGAGGTGACCAAGGCGCTGGAGTCCGGGGTGCGCGAGGACGCCGGGCCGACCATGCCGCCCGAGGGCCTGTGCCTGGAGTGGATTCGGTACGCTGAGCAGGTGTAAGTCGCGGGAGGCGGATGGCTCGCGATCGCGATTGGGTTGCTGCGATCCGCCGTCGCGGAGGCCGCGGGATGAAGAAGCGAGGCCGAGCCAAATCGATCGCGCGATGGACGGCGTGGGTGCTGGCGGTTCTGCTCCCGGCGATGTGGGTGACGGGGCTGTTCATCACGGTGTTGGTGCGGTCGCCGAAATACTCCGGCGGGCACTTCATGGCGTTCGGCCTCGGCGACGGTTGCATCGTGCTCGCGCACACCGTTGGCCCATCGAGAGCGAGCACGACCCACCCGATTTTGGAGACACTGAGCGCCCGGCCGATCCGCCTCCCCCGCCTGTGGCTACCCGACATCGTCAAGAGCCCCGCGGGGGTGCAGATTGTGGTGCCGCTCTGGCTGCCTTGGCTTGTTGCGCTGGGCTTTTCCGCCTGGTTCTACCGCGACCATCGCCGCGAGAAGCAACGCTGCCAAAACGGCTGCTGCCCCTCCTGCGGCTATTCGCGCGCTGGCCTCGCTCCTGACGTGCCGTGCCCGGAATGCGGCTCGCTCCCGACGCCGGGAGCCTCGCGATGAAGAAGAGGCGGCACAGGCTGGAACGCGCGGCGCGGTGGGGATGCACCGTGACATGTGCAGCGTTACTGATCGCTTGGCCGCTTTCCCTACGCTGGTACCTTCGCGCGTGCTTGCCGCCGATCGCGGATCGGCAATCCAGTGTCACGATCAACAACGGCTCGATCTACTTCGGTGCGGTCGTCGTTGACGAGGCTGCTGGAATGCCGCCCGAACCTTGCTTCCAGTTCGGAGACAACGCGAGGTTCACTCGAGTTCGGAGATCGATACCGTTCTACGACGAGTTCCTGTGGGGTTGGACTCTTTGCATTCCAATTTGGATGCCCTTTATCGTCTGCCTACCAGCGGTTGGTTCGCTCTGGCAGCGCAGGCGAATGGACCGCGGGGTCGCCGATTCGCCAACATGCCCCGCCTGCGGGTATTCCCGCCTCGGCCTCGCGCCCGACGCACCGTGCCCGGAATGCGGCTCGCTCCCCACGCCGGAGGGCACGCGATGAAGAAACTCGCCCGAGCCAAATCAATCGCGCGTTGGACGGCGTGGGTGCTCGCGGTTCTGCTGCCGGCGATGTGGGTAGCGAGCGTCTTCTTTGTGTTCCTCGCACGCACGCCGGCGCGTGCAGACGCCCGTTTCGTCGCGGTCTTCGTCGGCGATGGGTGTGTTGGCTTCGCATACATCACCGATCCATCGAAGGTTGGGCGAACGATCAGGCCCGTCGATGTGCGACGCAGCTCGGTCATCAACCCGCTGGCGATGGTGCTGCCCGATATCTTGAAAACTCCCGCGAGCACCCAGGTCGTCCTCCCCCTCTGGATTCCCTGGCTCATCGCCCTCGGGTTCTCAGCCTGGTTCCTCCGCGACCATCGGCGCGAGAAGATGCGCCGCATGATCGGCCGCTGCCCCGCCTGCGGGTACGATCGCTCCGGGCTCCCCCAGAGCGCCCCATGCCCCGAGTGCGCCGCGCCCGCCACACACCGATGACCATCCTCCACATCTCAACCCGGCTCATCCTCGGCGGCTCGCAAGAGAACACCGTCCTCTCCTGCGAAGGGCAAGCACGCCTCGGTCATCGCGTCCACCTCGCGTTCGGTCCCATCTATGGCCCCGAGGGCTCGCTCCTCTCGCGCGTGCAGGCCTTCAACGCTCGCTGCGCCACGCGCGAGGAACGCACCATCGCGCGCGAGCCTTGCGCGCCGATCGGCGTTCACGAAGTCCCCGATCTCTGCCGCGAAGTATCGCCGTCGCGTGATCGGCGTTGCCTGGCGCAGCTCCGCGAATTGATCGAGCGCCTCGAGCCCGACGTCGTTCACACCCACTCGTCCAAGGCGGGGATCCTCGGGCGCATCGCCGCTTGGAAGCTCAACACCAGCAACCCCGATCGCTCGTGGCGGCCCTGCGGCATCGTCCACACGATCCATGGCCCGCCGTTCATGCCCGTCGAGGGCTCGCTCGTCCGTCGTGTGAAACTCCGCGCGATCAACCTCGTCTACACGCTCGCCGAACGCCGCGCGGCACGCTCCTGCCACGTCATCGCCTCCGTCGCCGACGCCATGACCCGGCAGTTCCTCGCCCGCGGCATCGGGCGGCCCGAGCAGTATGTCACGGTGTTCTCCGGCATGGAGGTCGAGCGATACCTGCACGCCGCGCAGGGCGAGGATCGAGAATCGATGCGTCGCGCGCTGGGCTTTGGCGACGACGACTTCGTGATCGGCACCGTCGCGCGCCTCGCAGAGCACAAGGGGCACGACGACATTCTCGACGCGATCACGGGCGAGCTGAAGTCGCACCCGAACTGGAAGCTCCTGTGGGTGGGCGACGGGTGGTGGCGTGATCGCTTGCTGGCGCGTGTCGCGGGCGAGGGGCTCGCGGCCCGCGTCGTAGCCACGGGCCTGGTGCCCTCGGAGCGCGTCCCGGCTCATATGCGCGCCATGGACGTGCTGGTTCATCCCAGCTATCGCGAGGGCTTGCCGCGCACCGTGCCGCAGGCGCTCCTCTGCGCCGTGCCGGTCGTGGCGTACGACGTCGACGGCACGCGCGAGGCCTGCATCGACGGCCAAACGGGTCGCCTGGTTTCGCTCTCGGACCGGAACCGATTGCGCGAATCGATCGCATGGATGTACGATCACCCGCGGGAGCGCGCCGACATGGCCGCACGCGGGCGAACGATGTGCGCCGATCGATTCTCCACGCACCGGATGATCGCGCACCTCGAGGAGGTCTATGAGCGGGCCGTGCGGACGGCCAGGGCGAAGTGAACATACCGCGGCCTTCTCCGGCGCAGTGTCGCGCGCGGGCCGATCGAGATCATTCATGAATATGCTCAACACAGAGGCACCGAGATACAGAGAAGGTTCGCGGGGCGCAACACCCCCGCGATTCACATTCCGACGGGCTGAGCCGCAGCGCGTGCATTTCTCTCATGCCTCCTCTCCACTCCTCTCCCGGCTGCCTCCTTCCCTGTGCCTCTGCGCCTCTGTGTTGAAACTCTGTTCTTCGGCCCGACGCGCCGTGTTGAACTTCTTTTGCCCTCCGTGCCGCTCCGTGTCACGCCGTGGTGAGTTGCTTTCTGGAACGAACGCCCTGGTCGCCGCCCTCGTGCTCGCGTGCGGCTCGCTCGCGTCCGCGCAGACGCTCAACCTTGATCAGACCGCCGCCCCCGCGCCCGGCGACGGCATGAACTCCGCCGCACTCGTCGATTCCCTCCAGAAGGAAATCGCCGACCTCTCTCGCCCCGGCGTGCCCGGTGCGGGCGTGCGCTCGCTCGTCCGCGCGATCGCGATCGATCTCATCAAGGCCGGCGTCGCGCAAGGCCCGTCGGGCTCCGCCCACGTCGTGCTGGGGCGAACGCTCGCGCAGCGGCGCGAGGCGATCGACCGCTGGGGCGCGGATCACGATCTTCCCCCGGACGTGCTGTCGCTCATGAAAGAAGCCGCGGGCGCCGGCGTGCCGCCGGAGCGCGACGCGATGGAGGTCTGGGCCCGCGACGCGCTGGGCCCGCTGGTGGTCTTCGCGTGGCCCAACGAAACGGTCGGCTGGCCCGCGGAGCTTTCGCGCGTCGCCGTGCGCGTTCCTCCCGAGTCGCTCCCCGACCTCGCCATGCACGCGCAGTTCTCCGAGGCCGTCAGCGCCGTGTTCGCTCGCGTGGAAGAGCGTCTGGCGGCCGCGGAGCAGTTCGGCGTGACGCGCCCCGGCGCGTGGCGACTTCGCGACGACATCGCGGCCGCCGCATCGATCGCCGGCCCGCAGAAGCCGCGCTGGATGAGCGACCCCTCCCTCGCCGCCTGGCGCTCCGAGCTCGTCGCGTGCGTCACGAGCCTGATCCCCTCGACCGGCGCCGCCGCGTACACGCCCATGCAGGCCGCCGCCCGCCTGCGCGTCATGCGACTGGCCGCCGAGCTTTCAACCAGGCTTCAGACGCTCGAGCCCGCGGCCTCCGGGCGCGCCTCGCTCACCGCGCTGGATCAACTCATCTCCGCCTCAGAGTTCCGCACCGACGCCGGCGTCGCCGATCGCCTGCTTGTCGCGATGGACGCCCTCTCGCTCATCCGCGCTGCGCCCACCGACGACAAGTCGCTCCTGCGTCAGCTCCGCCCCGCGGCCCGCGCCCTGGAACCCGCCGCTCGCAACGCCGCCTCGCAATTGCTCGAGGACCTTCCGCGCATCATCAAGCGCAGCGACGCGCTGGCCGACCCCGGCCTGCTCGCGTCAATCAATTCCGCGCGCCGGCGTCGCGACGATCAATCGCTGGTGCGCCGCCTGAGCGAGCTCTGCGCCGACGAGGCGCGCACCGTCGCGCCGCCCACCAAGGACACCGCGCCGAACAAGGACTCCCCCACCGATGCCGCACCCGGTGCCGCGCCCGGTGTCTCGCCCCGCGCGCCCGCGGACTCCAAACCCGAAACCAAGCCTGAAATCAAACCCGACAGCAAGCCGATCGATTCCACTCCGCCCGCGCCGAAACCGACGGAGTTCAAGGTTGCCGAGGCCACTCTCGACCCTCGCCTGAAAAACGTCGGCGCACGCCTGCTCGTGCTCGGCCAGGACCTGTCGCGCAGCGACAGGCGCGACCTTGCGATCGGCGAACTGCGCGCACTGGTCAACGAACTCGCCAATTTCCGCTCGCTCCCCGCCGAGGACGAGGCCAACTTCGCGGGTGGCGGCGCGGTGAGCGCGCACGCCCCGGCCACTCAGGTCTCCATCACGCGCGTCCGCGCCTGGGCGTCGCTCACCAACTCCAAACTGACCGACGTGCTCGCGGCGCTGTCGCGCGCCCGCTCCGACTGGCTCGCGGGCTGGACGATCGCCAAGGGCTCGCCCGCGCCCGAAAACGCGGCCCCGATCGAGGCCTATCGCGCCGTCTTCGCCGTGCTCTCCGACGCCGCCGCCGCCCTCGACTCTGAGTCGTCCATGAACGCCTGGCCGGGCTTCGAGCTCTCGCCCGACGCGCGGGCCCAGCTCACCGATCCGCTGGCGAGCGCGTGCGCCGCCATGATCGAGTCGCTCCTGGCCGCGAACTACGAGGACGCGACGCGGACCGCCGCACGCATCCGCGCCGAGCACGCCGCCGCGCTCCTCGTCGGCCGCCTCGAACGCCTCGCCGGCGCCGAATCGCTCAGCGAATCGAACGATGCCACCTTCGCCGCGCTATCGCAGCTGGTCGCCGGCCGACCCGACGCCGAGAATGCCTGGCTCCTCGCCGGTTACTCCGACCTTCGTGCCGACATCGCAAGCGTGTGCCGATACGCCGCCGAACTCGTCCCGCCCTGCGATCACCCCGAACGCTTCCGCGCGTACATCACCAAGCGCGCGGACTTGGTGCTGTCGACGCTGGAATCGCGGGGCGCGCGGTAACCGGGGGTCGGTGGTCGGGCGGAATGCTACCGGAACAGATGTCTTCTTCCCTGTCTCGCTGTCTCGCTGTCTCGTTTCTTCACAGCCTCGCCGCCTTCCACTTCGCCACTCCGCCACTTCCCGCTTTGCCGCCCCGTTCCGCCCGCCTATCAATTCACATGCGTGCCGCCGACTTCGTCAAGATCGCCAAGGCCCTGGCCGATCCCACGCGCCTGCGGATGCTCGAGGGCATCCGGGCCGCGGGAAAGCAGACCTGCACCGAGGTGTGCGCGTGCTTCAAGCTCTCGCAGCCCACGATCTCGCACCACATCAAGATGCTGGAGGCCAGCGGCGTGATCCACGCCAAAAAGTCCGGCGCCTTCCACGTCCTCAGCGTCAACGAGCCCCTGCTCCGCAACTTCGCGCGCCACGCGGCGGGAGAAGTTGCGAAATCACCTTCGCGCACCAAGTTTCCTGCAAACGCCGCACACAGCTCGCATCCAACCCAATCCCAGCCAACCAAGGAGTCTCGATCGCGCACGCGATGATCCCTCGTGTCAGCGATTGACGCCTCCTATGTGCTCGCGCCGCCTTGAATCGAGTCCGTGCCGCAAGGCACTCACGTCCGGCGACCAAGAGCGCAGAAGCACTCACCTCTTCTTCGCGGCAAAGTCGATCAGGATCGCCAGCGCGATAAGCGCCCCACCAACAAGAAGGGCCGTTTGGATCTCCTTGCCGGCGTCCTTTGCAGCCTGACTCGCCTTGCGCTCCGACGCCAAACGCTGTTCGAGCCCGGCAAGAACAGTCCACGCCATGCCCTCGACCACAACAGGCTCGGTCGAGTTCTCCCAACGACTCACGGTGGTGGGGTGTACTCCGAGTACCGATGCGAATTGAGCACCACCTAAACCAAGCTCTTGCCTGATCTTACGGATTGATGCTGGATAAATGACTTGACCCATGAATTAGCGTATGCTATGCTTCAAACGTGCTCTAAACACTTTTCAAGACGACGCCGACGAATCCTCTCGGGAGAAACACATGAAGAGTCTAGGTCCAACTCGGGGCGACATCATCTGGATTCAGTGCATGGGATTCAAGCATCCAGCGGTCTATCTGGGACGAGGCCTGGTTGCGGACAATTCCTGGGCGCGAGGGGGTTCGGCAGTTCGCCCAATCTCCGAAGCGGTCGGCGATCGGCGCTGGACATTTGAGGTACTCCCCGGCACTCCAGCAGAGCGGGAGTGGATCGCCGCTCGCTCGGAAGCACTCGCAGGACGTCGGAGCTACTGCGTCTTCACCTGCAACTGCGAGCATTTCGTGTGCGAGGTGCTTGGCATCGAACGACGAAGCCCCCAACTGAGGAATGCAGTAGGCACAGCGGCGCTACTCGTGCTAGCCGGGGCACTCCTGAACACCCTTGTTCGCGCGGAATAGACCCCGCTACTTCCCCCTTCTTCCCATGTAATCAATCACGTCGATCTTCCCGATCACGCCCACGATCTTCTCCGCGTCGACCACGATCGCGACCTGGTCGGTCTCGAAGATGCGGAACAGTTCTTCCACCCGCGCCTTGGGATAGATGAGCCCGCCGATCGGCTGCGCCACGTCGTGAACGGGGCTGGTGTTGGTCACCGCGCCGCTCTGCAGGCCGCGGAGAACATCGAGCTCGTGCACCATCTTCGCGGGGCGCTTCCTGGCGTCGAGCACGGGCACCTGCGACACGCCGGCCTTGCGCATGATCTCGACGACCGAGCCGACCGTGTCGCTCTCGTTGCATGTAATAACCTGCTGGGCCGGGCGCGCCTTCATGATGTCCTCGACCACGCCCAGGTCGTAATCGCTCCCGAGGAAGCCGTAGTCCTTCATCCACTGGTCGCTCAGGAACTTGGTGGTGTAGCGCGTGGCGGAGTCGGGCAGCACGGTGACGACCGTCTTGCCCGGGCCGATCTCCTTGGCGATCTGCACCGCGATATGGACGTTGCTCCCGCTCGATCCGCCGCAGAAGAGCCCCTCCTCGCGCACCAGCCGGCGCGCCATGAGGAACGACTCCTTGTCGTTCACCTGGCGGAACTCGTCGACGACGGAGTAATCCATCGCGTCGCACAGGATGTCCTCGCCCACGCCCTCGACCTTATACACATGCGGCGTGGGCATGGTCTTGGTATAGAAGTAGTGATAATGCACCGAGCCGATCGGATCGACGCCGACGATCTTGACCGGGTGCTTGTTCTTCTTGAAGAACCTGCCAACCCCCGACACCGTGCCGCCCGTGCCGGCGCCCGCGACGTACACGTCCATCTTCCCCTCGGTCTGGCGCCAGATCTCCGGGCCGGTGGAAAGCTCATGCGCGTCGATGTTGAGCGGGTTGTGATACTGGTTGACGTAGAAGCCGCTCTGCTCGCGCGCGATGCGCTTGGCGGTCTCCACATAGTGCTGCGGCGAGTCGCCGGGCACGTCGGTCGGCGTGATCACGACCTCCGCGCCGAACGCCTTGAGCATGTTCACCTTCTCGATGCTCATCTTGTCGGGCATCGTGAAGACGCACTTGTACCCGCGCACCGCGGCCCACATCGCCACGCCCTGCCCCGTGTTGCCGCTCG
>JADYYE010000053.1 GCA_020853815.1 Phycisphaerales bacterium | reverse complement strand
CGAGCCCCACTACTGCCAGATGATCAAGGCCGACAAGCTCAAGAGCTGGGAGGTCTACCCGGAGATCGGCTGGAACCCGCACACCCAGTCCCTCGATCCCAACTCGCCCAAGAAGGGCCAGGAGGGCGTCGTCCGCAACGGCAACAAGGTCACGGTCAACATGACCGCGATCCGAAGCCACTTCACCCCCGAGCACGTCATGCTCGAAGAGGGGGACCACGTCACCTGGCGCCTCGTCGCCATGGAGCAGACCAAGGACGCCACCCACGGCTTCTGCATCGGCGGCTACAACGTCAACCTCTCCATCGAGCCCGGCGAGTACACCGAGTTTGAGTTCGTCGCCGACAAGCCCGGCACCTATCCCTTCTACTGCACCGAGTTCTGCTCGGCCCTCCACCTCGAAATGATGGGCTACCTCCACATCAAGCCCAAGAACGCTCCCAAGGCCGACGCGAGCGACACCAAGCCCGCGACCACCGCCAGCGCGAAGTAAGCCTCCTCGTGTGCGTGCCGAGCGGGCGAAAGTTCGCCCGGCACTTTTGTCCGAACATCCCGATTCCTCAACGGAGGTCCGCCATGTCCGCCTTCCTCACCCGCCTCATCGGCCCCCGAATTCCCGACGAGGAACTCCGCGCCAACCGCGCCCGCTACCTCACCCCCACCGTCATCTTCATGGCCGCACGTATCCTCCTCCTGGTCTCCATCTTCTTCCCCTACTGGCACATGGAGCTCGAAGCGCCGCAATATCCCAACGGCCTGTTCCTCACCGCCTACGTCAACAACCTGACCGAAGACGTCAAGGAGATCGACGGGCTCAATCACTACATCGGCATGAGGCCGCTCGGCGAGGCCGCCAGCTTCGAGCGCGCCGCCTCCGTCTATCTCATGATCGCGATGGTCCTCATGGTCGAGGTGGCGGCCTTCGTTCACAGCAAGTGGGCCGTCCTCCTGGCCATACCCGTCATCGGATTTCCCGTCGGATTCCTCGTCGATCTCTACTACTGGATGAGGCACTTCGGGCTCAACCTGAACCCGCAGGCGCCGCTCTCTTCCTCCGTCAAGCCCTTCGTGCCCACCGTGCTGGGCGAGGGCGGCATCGGCCAATTCAAGACCTACGCCGAGCTCGGCACCGGCTACTGGCTCGCCGTCGTCAGCGGTGCCCTCATCATCGTCGGCTTCTACTTCCACCGGCGCGCGTACCGCCCGCTGACGCTCTCCGCCACGCAGAACCTCAAGGCCGCGGAATGAACGCCAACCGCCCCATCTTCGCCCCGCTCGCGCTCGCGTGCATCGTCGGCGCGTGCATCGGACCGGCGATCGCGCCCGCCCTCGGGCAAGAGGCGATGCGGCCGCCCGCTGAGCTGCGCGACGCCGTGCGCGATTCCTCGGGCGTCGAGATCAACGCCGGCACGATCGGCCAACTCATCAACGCCGCCCAGCCGGGCGACGTCGTTCGCGTCCCCGCCGGCGTCTATCGCGAGCACATCCGCATCGACAAGCCTCTCTCGCTCATCGCCGACGGCCGCGCCGTGATCGACGGCATGTCCTCCGGCGACATCGTCGAGATCACCGCGTCCAACGTCACCTTCCGAGGCTTCATCGTCCGCGACACCGGCATCGACCTCGACAAGGAAAACGCCGCGATCCGCGTGCTCGCCGACCATGCCGTCATCGAGAACAACACCCTCGAAGACATCCTCTTCGGCATCGACCTCAAGCAGGCACCCGACGCCGTCGTCCGCGGCAATCTGATCGGCGGCAAGAACCTCGACATCGCGCGGCGCGGCGACGGCCTGCGCCTCTGGCGCTCCGATCGCGTCCTCATTGAGAACAACACCATCCACGACGGACGCGACGCCATCCTCTGGTACTCCCAGAACGTCACCGTCCGCAACAACACCAGCCGCCGCTGCCGCTACGGCTTTCATCTCATGTACTCCGACGACGTGGTGATGGAGAACAACGAGCTCACCCACAACTCCGTCGGCATCTACCTGATGTACAGCAAGGTCGTCACCATCCGCGGTAATCGCCTCCTCTCCAACCGCGGGCCCTCCGGCTACGGCATCGGCCTCAAGGAAACCGACCAGTTCACCATCAACGACAACCTCATCGCCGCCAACCGCGCCGGCATCTACCTCGACGGCTCGCCTTTCACCAAGCTCAAGCCCGGCGACATCTCCCGCAACACCATCGCCTGCAACGACGTCGGCCTCACCTTCCTTCCCTCCGTCAAGGGCAACGTCATCGCCGCCAACAACTTCGTCGACAACATCGAGCAGGTCTGCGTCTCGGGGCGCGGCGAGCTGACGGGCAACGATTTCGCCGCCGCAGATCGCGGCAATTTCTGGACCGACTACGCCGGCTACGACGCCAACGCCGACGGCATCGGCGACTTCGCCCACGAATCCGTCACGCTCTTCGAGAATCTCCTCGACCGCGAACCCAAGCTCCGCCTCCTCCTCTTCAGCCCCGCGCAGCAGGCGATCGAATTCGTTGGGCGCGCCATCCCCGCCATCCGCCCCGAGCCCAAGTTCTTCGATCCCGCGCCCCTCACCAAGCCCGTCCCGCTCGCGACCAGCGCCGGCGTCGCTCCGTCGCGCCTCTCGCTCGCCGTCTGCGGCCTGGGTCTCGCGTCGATCGCTTCACTCGTCTACGTCTCGTCCCGCGCGTTCGCGCACACCACCCGCCGGAAGGGAGTCGTGGCATGATCCGCATCGACCACCTCACCAAGACGTTCGGAAAGTTCACCGCCGCCGCCGACATCAGTCTTTCGCTCGCCCGCGGCGAGTCGCTCGCCCTCTGGGGCTCCAACGGCGCGGGCAAGACCACCATCATCCGCTGCGTGCTCGGACTGCTCTCATTCCAAGGCACGATCCGCGTGGGAGGGCGCGACGTCGCCCGCGACGGCAAGCGTGCCCGCAGCCTGATCGGCTACGTCCCTCAGGAACTCGCGTTCTATGACGACCTCCGCGTGTGGGAGGCCATCACGCTCTTCGCCCGCCTGAAGAACGTCGCCCGCGTCGACCTCGACGCCACGCTCGATCACGTCGGAATCCCCGACCAGGGAGGCAAGCGAATCCGCGAGCTTTCCGGCGGCATGAAGCAGCGCCTCGCACTCGCCATCGCCCTCCTCGGCGACCCGCCCCTTCTCGTGCTCGACGAAGTCACCGCCAGCCTCGATGTCTGCGGCCGGGCCGAGCTCGTCGCGTTGCTCGGACGCCTCTCGGGCCAGGGACGCTCGCTCCTCTTCGCCTCTCATCGCGCCGACGAGGTCACCTCACTCGCCCAGCGCGTGCTCATGCTGGACAAGGGCAAGGCCACCGCCGAGGTCCCGGTCTCGCAGTTCGTCGCGAGGCTCGGCGCAGGCTCGGTGCTCCACCTCCACATGCCAGAGCCCTCACGCCCCATCGCGATCGAACTCCTCCGCGGGCACGGCTTTGCTCCCACGCTCAACGGCGTGGGCATTCTGGTCCCGGTCCCCGCGACCCAGAAGGCCGTCCCGCTCCGCCTGCTCGCCGAGGCCCGCCTGAGCGTCGACGACTTTGAGCTGCTCTCGCCGCGTGACGCCAGCCTGAGCCAGGAGAACCACGCATGAGCGCCGCCACCCTTCCATCCAGCGACGTCATCCCGGCCCACGCGCCGGGCATGATCTCCAACATCCTCACGCTCGCCTGGCGCGAGCTGCGCGACGCCCTCCGCGCACGCTCGTTCCTGCTCTACTCGCTCGCGTTTCTGGCGCTTGGCCTTGGCGTCTCGTATGTCTCCGCCGCGGGCACCGGCTCACTCGGGCTTTCGGGCTTCGGCCGAACCACCGCCGGCCTCATCAACATCGTGCTCCTTGTCGTCCCGCTGATGGCCCTCACCACCGGCGCCTCCGCCATCGCCGGCGATCGCGAACGCGGCATGCTCCTCTTCCTCCTCGCCCAGCCCGTCTCGCGCCTCGAGGTCGTGCTCGGCAAGTTCCTGGGACTTTCCGGCGCACTCATCGCCTGCATCACGCTCGGCCTTGGCGCCTGCTCGCTCGTGCTCGCCTGGCAGGGCGGCGCGACCGAACCCCGCACCATGCTCTGGCTCGCCAGCCTCTCGGTGCTCCTCGCCCTTTCCATGCTCAGCGTCGGCATGCTCGTCTCCGCCCTGGCACGCAAGGCCTCGGTCGCCGTCGGCACCGGCGTCTTCCTCTGGCTCGCCCTCGTCTTCGTCACCGACCTCGGCATCATGGCCGGCACGCTCGCGCTCCGCCTGCCCGTCCGGTCGCTTTTCTTCCTCACGCTCAGCAACCCGTTGCAAGCATTCAAGATGTGGGCGCTGCACTCGATCGACGCCTCCATCGACGTGCTGGGTCCGGCCGGGCTCTACGCCATGGACACCTACCATGACACCCTGCCCTGGATGTTCGGCACGAGCCTGGCCGCCTGGATTGTGCTCCCGCTCGTCGCCGCAGCGCTGATCTTTCGCACGAGGTCCCCGGTATGAAACTCCGCGCCGCCCCCGCTTTCGTTCTGGCCGCCTCGCTCGCCGCCCTCGCCACACTCGCCTCGTGCCAGCAGACGCCCCTCACCGGCCCGCCCGAACTCAAGCTCGGCCACCAGGAGTGCGGTGACTGCGGCATGCTCATCAACGAAGATCGCTGCTGCGCCGCCATCCTCATCGACGCCGACGGCACGCACCGCGAGCACATGCTCTTCGACGACATCGGCTGCCTGCTCGAATACCAGACGACCAAACCCCAGACAAAGATCGTCGAGCGTTGGGTCCGCGACTATTCCGCCCGATCTTGGGTGAAATCTGAATCCGCCTTTTACCTCATGTCCGAAAAACTACGAACCCCCATGGGGTCATGGATCGTCGCGTTCAACACCCGCCCGGCCGCGGAGGCCGTCCAGAAAGAGCACGAAGGCCGAATCCTCACCTGGGATGAAGTCATCGTCGCCCGCCGGGAGTGGATGGAAGCCCGCTACGGCAAGCGCCCGGGCTAGCTCGGAGGTTTGATGTTCTCGCAGACCGTCGAATACGCCCTCCGCGCGATCGTCTTCCTTGCCGCCAGCGACTCCGGGCCCGTCAGCAGCGAAAAGATCGCCAGCATCACACAGGTTCCCGCCGGCTACGTCTCCAAAGTTATGCGCGACCTCGTCGTCGCAGGCCTCGCCGCCTCGCAACGCGGGCCCAACGGCGGCTTTTCCCTCGCCCGCCCCGCCGACAAGATCTCCATCCTCGACGTCATGAACGCCGTCGATCCCATCCAGCGCATCAACGCTTGTCCCCTCGGCAACCCGATGCACACCAAGCTCTGCCCCCTACACTCGCGCCTGGACAAGGCCATCGAGCAGATCGAAAGCTCCTTCCGTGAAACGTCCATCGCCGACCTGTTCGTCGGGCTGAGCGGCAAGGATCGCTGCTCCGCCCTGTTCGTGATGCCCGTCATCTCCGCGCCGGGCAGGGAGCAGACCGGGTGACCTCACTCGCCGCGTCCGTCGCCGCCAAGATCGCCCTCATGCTGGAGAAGGGCGGCCTGCCGCCCACGCTCCCCGATGAGCCCATGACCACGCTCCTGGCGTGGTTCGACGACGCCGCCAAATCCGGAAAATACGACGATCCAAACGCGATGACCCTCGCGACCGCCGACGCTCAGGGCCGCCCTTCGGCCCGAACCGTGCTCTGCAAGTCCATCTCCGCCCAGCCGCCCATCGTGAAGTTCTATACCAACCTCGAAAGCCGCAAGGGGCGCGAGCTGGCGGCCAATCCCAACGCCGCGTGCCTCTTCTTCTGGCCGCACTGCAAACGTCAGGCCCGCGTCGAGGGCAACGTCACGCGCCTCTCGGACGCCGAAAACGACGAGTACTACGCCTCGCGCGCCTTGCTCTCCCGCTTGGGCGCCTGGTCCAGCCACCAGAGCCAGTCGCTTGTCTCGCGCGAGAAGCTGGTCACCGACACGATCGAGGTCGCACGCAAGCACAACGCCCTGACCGCTCTGCTCACCGGCGGCGACGCCAAGATCCCACGCCCGCCGCACTGGGGCGGGTTTGCCATCCACGTCCGCGCCATCGAGCTGTGGGTCGGCTCCGAATCCGGCCGCCTCCACGATCGCGCCCGCTGGACCCGCACCAGCCCGGAGGATCAACCCGCTTCGTGGTCGCGCGAACGCCTGTGCCCGTAGGAGCCAATGATCTCACGCCATGAGATCGGACCTCCGACGCGGGCTCCTTATCCTCTGGCTCTTCATCCGAGGCGCCGTCGTCGGCGTGCCGCTGCTTGTTCTACTCTGGAAGTGCAACTACTGGCTGTTCAGCGAGTGGCCAAAGCAACTCGTCATCGTGAGGCGGGACCATTCCGTGTGGCTTGTTCAGACATGCTGGACGGCCAGTTCGGTCAGCTACCTCGCATGCATCGCCAAAGAAAGCGATCTGAGGGACTGGGAAGGACAGCTACCCGAGTTTGAGCACCTTGAGAACGAGACGGTAGATCAGTCACTGCCTTCCCTTGAGAAGGACCACACGCTTATCGCTCTCGACTACGGCCGGCTCGTGCCCTATGCAAGCGGGTACGTCATTCTGGATGACAACCGATATCTGACGATCCACAACATGTGGTCATTTAGGTACCAAGGTCAGCCGACGTGGCTCCCCACCGGCCTCCGCTGGCCCGGCGTCCTCTTCTGGCTTCTCCTCCTCAGCCTGATCGGCAACACGATATGGATCGCCGCCCGATCGCCCTACCGATGGCTCGTCCGCCGTCGTCGAATCCGATCCGGTTGCTGCGAGGACTGTGGCTACAACCTCAAAGGACTGGCTCTCGGTGTTCCCTGCCCCGAGTGCGGCAAGTCGAGTCAACCGCCTCCGCTCCCGCCAACCTGATCCCGCTCGCAATCAACGCTCCGCGTTTTCATTTGGTCGTTTGGCCATTTGGCGATTTGGCCATGTGCGCTCCGCCGCCCCCCTACCCTTTCTCCCCATGTTCGTCGATCAAGCCATCATCACCGTCCGCGCCGGCAACGGCGGCAACGGCTGCGTCGCCTTCCGGCGCGAACTCGGCGAGCCCAAGGGCGGCCCCAAGGGCGGCGATGGCGGCGACGGCGGCGACATCGTCCTTCAGGCCGAAGACGGCCTCCACACCCTTTATGACTTCCGTGGACTCACCCTTTGGAACGCCGAAAACGGCGAGCCCGGCGGCGCCAAGCAATGCACCGGCAAGAACGGCCGCGACTGCATCATCCGCCTCCCGCCCGGCACCCTCGTCTTCAACGCCAAGTCCGGCGACCTCATCCACGACCTCAAGCCCGGCGACCGCGTCGTCATCGCCAAGGGCGGCAAGGGCGGCTGGGGCAACGAGCACTTCAAGAGCCCCTCCAACCAGACGCCGCGCAACGCCGATCCGGGCGAGCCCGGCGAAGAGATCGAGCTCCGACTCGAACTCAAGCTCATCGCCGATGTCGGGCTGGTCGGCAAGCCCAACGCCGGAAAGTCGACGCTCCTGGCCGCGCTCACCCGCGCCAATCCAAAGATCGCCGACTATCCCTTCACGACGCTCAGCCCGCAGCTTGGCATCACCGAGCTCGACCCCGAGCGCCGTCTCGTGCTCGCCGACATCCCGGGCCTGATCGAGGGCGCGTCCAAGGGCGCGGGCCTCGGGCACGATTTCCTCCGCCACATCGACCGCACCCGGGTGATCGTGCACCTCGTCGACCTCCAGCCCGCCGACGGCTCGGACCCGGCCGAAAACTACCGCGTCGTTCGCAAGGAACTCGCGCAGCACTCGCAGGCGCTGGCGGAGAAGCCGGAGTTGATCGTGCTTAACAAGACCGATCTCTTCCTCGACGACGAGGAAAAGAAGATCGCGATCGCGCTGGTGTGCGAGGGGCTTGGCCTGGTCCCCGGCCGCGACACGATCGACATCTCGGGCGCCGCACGCCAGAATCTCCGCCCGCTGCTCGAGCGCCTTTGGCGATTGGTGCACCCCGAGGGACACTCCACGCCGGGATGGAAGCCCTCCGCATCAACCGACAGGCACGACGGCCAGGTCTTGAACTGATCCCCGACCGGCTCTGATCGTACTGTCCAGCCCCGGATGAATCGGAACCACCACATTTCGCCCTCTTGACACACGGCTTTCTGATTCTACGCTTTATCCGGATCAACGGATGAAGCGAACAGCCGCCCGCAACCTGTCCGACCACCTGGCCGTCCTGGCCGAGCCCACGCGTCTGCGCGTGCTGCGGATTCTCGACGGACACGAGCTGTCGGTCGGCGAGCTGGCGCAGGTGGTTCAGCTCCCGCAATCGACTGTAAGCCGCCACCTAAAGGTGCTGACCGATTCAGCCTGGCTGGTGCGTCGATCCGAGGGCACCGCGACGCTGTACCGAGTCATCTTTGACGAGCTTGACCAGTCCGCCCGCGCCCTGTGGATCGCGGTGCGCGACGAGTTCGAGCGTCGTCCCGACGTCACCGAAGGTCGCGAGGACAAGCGGCGTCTCAAGGCCGTGCTCGCCGCCCGGCGCACCGACAGCCAGACCTTCTTCGGGCGCGTCGCGGGCGAATGGGACGCGCTGCGGGCGAGCCTGTTTGGCGGTCGATTCACGGGCGAGGCGCTGCTCGCGCTTCTGCCGCGGGACGCCGTCATCGCCGACATCGGCTGCGGCACGGGCAACATCGCGGAGCAAGTTTCCCCCTGGGTCTCGCGCGTCATCGCGGTCGACTCGTCGGAGCCCATGCTCGACGCGGCCCGGCGGCGCCTGGGAGATCGCCGCAACATCGATTTCGTTCAAGCCACCGGCGAGTCGCTCCCGCTCAAAGCCGCCAGCGTCGATATCGCGATCGCCGCTCTGGTGCTCCATCACATCGAAGAGCCCGCCTCAATGCTCCGCGAGATGGCCCGCGTCACCAGGCCAGGCGGTCGCGTGGTGCTGATCGACATGCTCGACCACAACCGCGAGGATTTCCGGCGTGTGATGGGGCACAAGCACCTTGGCTTCGCCCGCAAGGCCATTGATGCGCTTATCCGAGAAGCGGGCCTTTCCCCAACCACCTTCCGCGAGCTCTCCCGAGAGGTCGACGCCAAGGGTCCGGGCCTGTTCGTCGCCATCGGAACCGAGGAATCCTGATCTCACGCCTAATTCGTATCCCGCGGTGTTCAATCGCCGATCACCCTCTTTGACCGACGCAAGAGTCCGAGAAATAAAGGAACCACGATGACCGCCCTGAGCAGCAAGCCCACCGGCCCGAAGACCGTCTCGAAGACCTCCAAACCCACGAAGCTCGAATTCAAGGTCAGGGACCTCTCGCAGCACGAGCTCGGGCGCAAGGAAATCCGGCTCGCCGAGCACGAGATGCCGGGGCTGATGGCGCTGCGCGATCGCTACCGGGGCAAGAAGCCGCTGGCCGGCGCGCGAATCTCCGGCTCGCTCCACATGACGGTGCAGACCGCCGTGCTGATCGAGACGCTCGTCGAGCTCGGCGCCGACGTCCGCTGGGCCAGCTGCAACATCTTCAGCACGCAGGATCACGCGGCCGCCGCGGTCGCCGTCGGCCCGACCGGCACGCCCAACGAACCGCGCGGCATCCCGGTGTTCGCGTGGAAGGGCGAGACGCTCGAAGAGTATTGGTGGTGTACCGAGCAGATCCTGAAGTTCACCGACGCCAAGGGCTCGGTCATCGGGCCGAACCTCCTTCTCGACGACGGCGGCGACGCGACGCTCCTGGTCCACAAGGGCGCGGAGTTCGAGAAAGCCGGCAAAGTTCCCGCGTTCAACGCCAAGTCCGACCCCGAGGAATGGGGCGTCATTCTCTCGGTTCTCCGCGAGAGCCTGAAGAACGATGCGACCTACTACACGAACATCATCAAGAACATCAAGGGCGTCTCCGAAGAGACGACCACCGGCGTGCATCGCCTCTACGAGATGCAGAAGAAGGGTCAGCTCGCCTTCGCCGCCATCAACGTCAACGACAGCGCCACCAAGAGCAAGTTCGACAACCTCTACGGCTGCCGCCACTCGCTGGTCGACGGCCTGAACCGCGCCACCGACGTCATGCTCTCGGGCAAGGTCGCGATGGTGCTCGGCTATGGCGACGTGGGCAAGGGCTGCTGCCAGGCGCTGCGCGGCCAGGGCTGCCGCGTCATCGTCACCGAGATCGATCCCATCAACGCGCTCCAGGCGGCCATGGAGGGCTACCAGATCGCCACGCTCGAAGACGCCGTGGACACCGCCGACATCTTCATCACCGCGACCGGCAACAAAAACGTGATCACGATCGATCACATGAAGCGGATGAAGGACAAGGCGATCGTGGCGAACATCGGGCATTTCGACAACGAGATCGACATGGCCGCCCTGTACGCCGCGACCAAGGCCGGCAGCGTCGAACGCGTCAACATCAAGGCCCAGTACGACGAATTCGTGTTCAAGAAGTCGGGCAAGAGCATCCTGGTGCTCGCCGAAGGCCGCCTCATGAACCTCGGCTGCGCCACGGGACACCCGTCGTTCGTGATGTCCAGCTCGTTCACCAACCAGACCATCGCGCAGCTCGATCTGTGGTTCAGCGCGAACAACAAGCCCACGCTCTCCGGCTTCAAGTACGAGAGCGGCAAGGTCTACACGCTCCCCAAAAAGCTCGACGAGGAAGTCGCCCGACTCCACCTCGAGAAGCTCGGCGTCCGCCTCACCAAGCTCTCGCCCGAGCAGGCCGCCTACCTCGGCGTGTCGGTCGACGGCCCGTACAAGTCCGACCACTACCGCTATTGATTCGGATTGACTAACCTTCGGGCGACGCCGTCTTCCCGGGCGGCGTCTGCCCTTTCCCGACCCGGCACGGAGCGCCCCATGAGAACAATCGGCTACCTCTCGATGGAGATCGGCCTCGACGCCTCCATCCCGACCTACGCGGGCGGCCTGGGCATCCTCGCGGGCGACACCGTTCGCGCCGCCGCCGACCTTGGGCTCACCTTCGTCGCGGCCACGCTCCTCTACCGCGACGGCTATTTCACCCAGCGAATCGACGCGCAGGGGCAGCAGACCGAAGTCCCGACCGCGTGGAACCCCGAGCGTTCGCTCGAACCCGTCGACGCGCTCGTCAGCGTGCCGATCTTCGGGCGACGCGTCTACATCCGCGCCTGGCGCCGCATCGTCCGCGGCGTGTACGGCTCGGAGTGCTTCGTCTACTTCCTCGACACCAACATCGACCTCAACCACCCCGACGACCGCAACATCACCGACGCGCTCTACGCGTCGGGCACCGACAAGCGCCTCGCGCAGGAGATCGTGCTGGGCATCGGGGCACGCCGAATGCTCCGCGCGATCGGACACCAGATCGACCTCTTCCACCTCAACGAAGGGCACGCGGCGTTGCTCGCCGTCGAACTCCTCAGCGAGCAACTCGCCATCCGAAACACCAACATCATCGACGACGCGATGGTGCTCGAGGTGCGGAAACACTGTATCTTCACAACCCACACTCCCATCCCAGGCGGGCACGACCAGTTCCAGCTCGATCAGGTCCGCGCCGCCGTCGGCAACCACCCCGTCTTTGACCGCCCCGACCTGTGTACCCAGGGCGGCATGTTCCACACCACGCGATTCCTCATCAACCTCGCCGGAAAGGTCAACGGCGTCGCCCGCCGTCACGGCGAGGTCACCCGCAACATGTTCCCCGGCGCATCGATCACGCATATCACCAACGGGGTACACACGGCCACGTGGGTCACCCCGACCATGGCCGCGCTGTACGACTCCGTCGCGCAGAGCTGGCGTGCCGACACCGCCGAACTCATGCAGGTCCTCGCGGTGCGCGACGACGACATGCTGTCCGCTCGTTACGAGGCCAAGGAGGCGCTCGCGGGCATGGTGCAGCAGCGCGTCGGCATCTCGCTCGATCCGCGTTTGCTCACCCTGGGCTTCGCACGCCGCCAGACCGAATACAAGCGACCCGCGATGCTCCTCTCCGATCCCGCTAAGCTCGCCGCGATCGCCGCCAGCGCCGGCGGGCTGCAGATCGTCTACTCAGGCAAGGCCCATCCGGGCGACGGCATCGGGCGCGGCATCATCCGCGAGATCCACGCCGCCGCCGAGCGACTCCGCGATCGCGTCCGCGTCGTCTTCCTGCCCGATTACGACATGGAGCAGGCGCGAACCATCGTGTCCGGCGTCGACGTCTGGGTCAACACGCCGCGTCCGCCCCTCGAAGCGTCGGGCACCAGCGGGATGAAGGCCGCCGCCAACGGCGTGCCCTCGCTCTCCACGCCGGACGGGTGGTGGCTCGAGGGCTGCGTCGAGGGCGTGACGGGCTGGTTCGTCGGCGCCGAAGGGCAGAGCGACGAGCAGGATGCCGCCGACCTCTTCGCGACTTTGGCGACTCGCGTCCTTCCCGCGTACCGCGATCGCGCCACGTGGGCGTCGATCTGCAAGCACGCGGTGGCGCTCAACGGCCCCCGCTTTTCCGCCCACCGCATGATCCAGGATTACGCGTCGCGACTGTACTTCGGCTGAACGGGCGATCGGAGACCGGGCTTCATCCCATGCACCTGCTCGACGCTTTCAACACCCGACGAACGACGTTTTCGTTCGAGTTCTTTCCGCCGCGCTCCGAGAGCGCCTCGGCCGACCTCCTCGAGCACATCCGCGAGTTCGAGAAGCTCAAGCCCACGTTCGTGTCCGTCACCTACGGCGCCGGCGGGAGCACGCGCCAGATCACCCACGACTTGGTCGTGAAGCTCCGCTCCACCACCGCGCTCGATCCCATGCCCCACCTCACCTGCGTCGGGCACTCGGGCGAGGAGATCGACGCGATCCTCGAACGCTACGCCCAGGCCGGCATCAACAAGCTCCTCGCCCTCCGCGGCGACGTGCCCAGGGACACACCCGCGGGCGTCAACATCTACAAGGACCTCCGGCAGGCGGCCGACCTCGTCGCACGCGTACGAAGGTTTAATGAATCCGGGCGTCATCCCGAGCGTCGCGGCTTCACGATCGGCGTCGCGGGCTATCCCGAGGGGCACGCCGAAACTCCCAATCGCATGCTGGAAATCGAACGCCTCAAGGCAAAGGTCGATCAGGGCGCGCACTTCATCATCACTCAGCTCTTCTTCGACAACCGCGACTTCTACGACTTCCGCGATCGCTGCGAACTCGCGGGCATTCGTGTGCCCATCATCGCGGGAATCATGCCCATCACGTCGCTCCAGGGCATGAAAAAGATGGCGGAGCTCGCCGCGGGCTCTCGCTACCCCGCGCCCCTCATCCGCGCGGTGAACCGCGCCGGGGGCAACGACGAATCGGTCCGGCGCGTGGGCACCCACTGGGCGACCGAGCAATGCCGCGACCTGCTCGACCACCGCGCCGCCGGAATCCACTTCTACACCCTCAACAAATCCACCGCGACCCGCGACGTCTACGCCACGCTGGGCGTGCAAGACTCGCTCGGCCTCCTGTAGTGGTACACTCCACGCCATGTCGCTCAAGGGAGTCATCGCGCTGGTGGTTCTGACGATCGCGCTGGCGATCCCAACGTGGCTCGTCACTCGTTCGCCGCGCGAAGTCGCCACACCGACAAAGCTCTTCGCAAACTCCGATCTGTCAAAGTCCGATGCGATCGAGCTCTCGCACAGCTCGGGAAAGTCGATGAAACTCGCCTGTATCGACGCCGCCAACGATCGCTGGATGCTCACATGGAGGGAAGGGAGCCAGGATCAAAGCTGGCCCGCCTCGACGCCCCGCGTTCGCGCCGTGCTGCGCCTGCTCTCCGCGCTCGTCACGAGCATTCCCTCTGATCTCGCCCCGACGAAATCGTCGAACCTCTCGATCGCGATCGGCGCCGCGAAGATCACCGCGACGATCGACGAATCGCTCGTCTCAGGTCGCGCCGCGTTACGCCTCAACGACATTTCGCTCGCGCTCATCGACACCGGTCTTCATTCCGTGCTCACCACGCCCGACCCCGCCGTGTGGCGTGACCCCGCCGCCTTTCCTTCCCCGATCGCCGAGGCGTCGCGCCTCTCGATCTCGACCGGCGGCCAAGAACTCTCGCTCGCCCGCGTCGGCCGGCAGTGGGCCATCGTCAAGCCCGTCGCCGAGCCCGCCGATCGCGCCATCGTCGATGAATTGCTCAAGTCACTCGCCTCCATCCAGGCCCAGCGATTCATCCCCGACGCCGGCGTCGACTGGAAAACCCCCACCGCGAGTATCCGCGTCGAACTCGATCAACGCACCCCCAGCGGCGAGGAAGTCACCCGCTCGACGCTCATGCAGGAACTTCTCATCGGCGGCACCGCCGATGTCGGCGGCGCCACCATCCTCGCGCGTGCCAACGCCTCGATCGATCCCGGAGCCGCCCGCGCTCCGCTCTGGGGCCCTGCCCCCCTCGTGCTCTCTCGCCAAGCCATCGAATCGCTCACCACCGACCCCGCCAGCGTCATCTCACGTTCCCCCGCGCCGGGCCCTCGCGCCGACGTGGCCAGGATCACGCTCTCGCCCGCCGACGTGCTGGGCGGCAAGCCGGTCGAGTTCATCCGCACGCTCTCGGGCTGGACCCGCGACCGCACACCGGTTGCACCCGCCGATGCAAAGTCCATCGATGACCTGCTCGCGCTGATCTTTGACACCCGCGCCGACAAGGTGCGCTCCAAGCCCACGCCGGGTTCGGCCGACCTTGGTTCCATCTCGCTCTTCCGCGACGACGCTTCGCCCATCGCCACGCTCGAACTTTCCCAGGCCACCCAGGGCCCCGACGCGGGATTCATCGCGTCGCGTGGCGCCTTCCACTGGACCTTCGCTCCGAACGCCGCAAGCAAGAGCGCGTTTTCATGGATCGCCGCTCAGGCCGAAGGCCCGTAACACATGCGGGATGGCGCCCACGGCCGCTCGGCTTCGCCCCCTTGAATCAGCCTCAATTCCCCCGATCGCTCGTCGCTCGAACCCGTTCCGTCGGACTTCGACCCACCGATTCCGAGTACCTCACTTCATCGGGTGCATCTTCTTCGCCGCACGATCGCGGTTCCATTTCTCGAACGCCGCCGGATGGTCCTTCACCAGCTTCACCAGTTGTGTCATCGTGCAGCACAACCGCACCGACGCCTTCCGCGCATCAAGCCCCGCGGCATAGATCACATCCAGCGCCTCGCCCAGGAGCGACGGGAAGTCCCAATGCTCCGGGTTGCACGCCACCCGGCCGTCCTTGCAGCGTGAAAGCCACAACGCCGATCGGACCTCGCCCGCGGGCACGCCGATTCGAACTTCCGTCGCCAGCGCCAGCCGCAGGCGGAACACCGCAACGCGCCGATTTTCGATCGCGCTCCGCCGCTCGTCCGCGTGCGCACTCACGCCCGTCGGCCCGTGCGTCAGCGTCACTTTCGTCTCGACCTTGTTGCGGTTCTGTCCGCCCGGCCCGGACGACCGTCCCTTGGTCATTTCGCACTGCGAGAGCAGCGTCTCTTCGTCCAGCGCCGCGGGATGGATGGGCCGTTCGCTCACGACTCGCTCAGCGTATCACATCGCATGGAGTCGCCGACTCTGACTGGCCGTTGATCCCTGACGGCCAAAGCTCCCCCCACAGCCGCCCGTAGTCCGCCCTCTTCACTTTGCCACTTGGAACCTCTGAGTATTTGGTGGCCCGCCTCTCCGAGGCGGTTTTTCAACCCACTGGAAGCGGACCTCGCGGCTGAACTCGAATTGTTCAGAGGTTCCACTTGACCACTTTGCCACCTGACCACTTTGCCACTTGACCACTTCCTCTTCATCCCCCCGTCGTCGGGGCGGCCGCCAATTCCCAGCCGCTCCGCTCGCCCGCCGCCAGCTTCACCTCACCCAGCCCCGCGATCATCGCCGCGTTATCCACGCACAAGCTCATCGCCGGGATTACCAGCGGCAGTCCGCGCTTCGTCGCAAGCTCCGCAAGCTCGCGACGAAGCCGCGAGTTGGCCGTCACGCCGCCGCCCGCGATCATCGCCCGATACGCACCGCCCGCGTCGCGCGGGCCGCGCTCGATCGCCCGCTCCAGCTTCACGATCGCGGCCTTCACCGCCGCCCGCTGAAAACTCGCCGCCAGGTCCGCCCGCCGCGTCTCAGTCATCGCCGGCGGCGCGCCATCAGGCTTCCCCGGCACGCCGCGCACCTCGTACAGCATGGCCGTCTTCAGCCCCGAGAACGAGAAATCAAGCGACTCCGTACCCAGCCGACTCACCGGCAGCTCCACCGCGCGATCGTTCGCGCCAGGCTTCTGTGCCAGCGCATCAAGATTCGGCCCGCCCGGGAAAGGCAGCCCAAGGATCACCGCCGCCTTGTCAAACGCCTCGCCCATGGCGTCGTCGATCGTCGCGCCCAGCCTCTTGAACTCGGTCCAGGATTGCACGAGATACAGCGACGTATGCCCGCCCGACACGACCAGCCCCAGCGCCGGAAACTCGATGCTCGTCGGTCCGCCCTCGCCCGCTCCGTGCGCACCCGCCCTCCCGAGCATCCCCGCGAACAAATGCGCGTGCACATGATCCACGCCGACCAGCGGCACAGAGAGCGACCACGCCAGCGCCTTGGCCGCCGCCACGCCGACCAAAAGCGACCCGATCAACCCGGGCCGGTTTCCCACCGCCACGCCCTCGATCTCGCGAAGCGTCACCCCCGCGTCCGCGATCGCACGCGACACGATCGGCATGATCCGCTCAAGGTGCGCCCGGCTGGCAAGCTCCGGCACGACGCCGCCGTATAGCTCGTGCAGCTCCGTCTGCGACGCGACGACCGACGACAGCACGCGCCCATCGCGCACCACCGACGCCGCCGTCTCATCGCAACTGGTTTCGATCCCGAGAACGAGCATGAATCCGGTCTCATTCGCCGTCGCTCAACGAATCCAGCGAGCCAGCGCGGACTCCGCCTCCTCATCCCCTGTCTCGCTGCCTCGCTGTTACCTACTTCTGCACTTCAGGCTTCGCCGGCGGCTGTTCTGGTGTTGGACTCGCGGGCTTCAATCCCGCATCGATCAGGCTCTGCTCCGGCGCGATGCCAGGCAGGCTGAGCGTCGAGACCAACTTGCCTTCCTTGTCATACACCTGCACCTTGCCGCCCGCGACGTTCACGTCGTCGCCCCACAAATCAACCGGCGATTCGGGCGCCGCCGCGTTCTCCAGCGACGAAATCCGCTTGTCGATCCTCACCAATTCGCGCTCGATCGCGTCGCGCGCATCCGTCAGCCGCTTCAACTCGCCGCCCGCGATCGTCGACTTCGATCCCTCGTCGCCCGTCGCCTGCCATTTTCCGCCGTCAACCCGCAGCTGCACGGCCTTTACAGCCGCCGCCAACTGCTTGTCCTTCAGATATCCCAGGATCCACTCCGCGTCCGACCACCTCTGGGCCGCGTCGCGCGCCGCGTCGGCCCGCATCACGTCCTCCTGCCGCCGCACCTTGATCAGCTCGATCAATTCCTCATCCGTCATCGGCACGAAGAAGCCCGGCGTCGGATCGACCCCCCACTCCTGCGAGTCGTCCTTGCGCTGAATGCTCCGCCCGCTCGGCAGGTAGTACCGCTGCTCCGTGATCTTCAGCTCGCCCCCCTCGGTGTTGTCGACCTGGTACACGTTCTGCACCAGGCCCTTGCCGAAGCTGCGCGTCCCGACCACGATCGCACGGTTGTTGTCCACCAGCGCGCCCGACAATACCTCGCTCGCCGACGCCGACTGACCGTTCACGATGATCGCGATCGGAAACTCCGGGAGCGTCCCCTCGCCCCGCGCCCGCGCCACCTCATCCGCGTACGCACGCCCCTTCGTGCTCACGATCACCCCGTCCTTCAGGAACAGGTCCGCGATGTTCTCCGCCTCGTTCAGCAACCCCCCCGGGTTCCAGCGAAGGTCCAGCACCAGCCCCTTCAACTTCCCCTCCGCCGCCCCCGTCGACGCCAGCGCCGCCGCCAGCTCCTGCGACACCTGCGGCGTGAATTGCGTCAGCCGCACATACGCGATCCCCCGCGCCGGATCGATCATGTACTCCCACTTGTTCGCGTCCGTCGCGTCGCGGTGGAATCCCTTGACCGAGCGCGTCTTGATCCGGTCGCGCGTGATCGGGATCGTCAGCTTCTGCGAGCCGCGCTCGATCAAGAGCGTCACCGTCGTGCCCGGCGTGCCCTGGAGCAGATCAATGCAATCATCCACCGACAGGCCCTGCGTCGACTTCCCATCGATCTCCAGAACCTTGTCCTCCGCCATCAGCCCCGCCTTGAACGCCGGCGAGTCCTCCAGCGGCGAAACGATCACCAGCCACCCCTTGTCCGTGTTCACGCTCGCGCCGATCCCGACGTACTCGCCCGTCAGGCTCTTGTTGAACTCCTGCCGATCCGCCGGCGGCACATACACCGTGTACGGATCGTTCAGCGAATCGAGCATCCCCTTGATCGCGCCCGCCTGCAGCACCTTGTCGTCCGGCACGTCAACATACGTCTTGTCCAGCTGCGACTTGATCGTGATGATTGGGTCCAGGAACGCGTAGTTGTTGGGCTTGTTGTCCAGCGTCAGCGCCAGCCCCGTCGCGCCCAGCACCACGCCGAACCCGACTGCCAGCGACACCTCGAACAACACACGACCATTCTTCAATCCACACCTCCGACCCGTGCGTGCGAAATCAACCGACCCGATCCAGCCCGAATCGTATCCGATCGGCGTTATCCGCCACAATCCGAGAGTTTCCCCAATCCCCACATCCCAACACGACCCCAGCCCCCGGACCCGTCTATCATCCTTCCACCATGATCTTCTGATCCGCGTTCATCGCGCCAACGCCCAACCGCTCGCCCCAGGCCCTCCGCCTGCCGAGGCCCCCGCCCGCCCGCTCAACCGCGGCCGCTCGGGAACCACGGGCTCACCCGCCCAATCATCGTTTTCACGCCCCATCTATACCGCCGCGCGCCCCGTCCGGTTCACCCCGCGTCGCCCGCGCTCCCCAGCCCTGAAAGGCCCTTCCCCTTATGCCAGCCCCCCAGGAACGCAGCGAACTCAAGGTCCAGAGCGAACGCGCCATCGTCGCCGCCGTCCGCCTCCCCGACTCCAACCACAACCCCGCCGACCCTTTCGGCGAACTCCGCTCGCTCGCCGAGCAGGCCGGCGCGATCGTCGTCGGCGAGCTGACCCAGAACCTCACCAAGCCCGTCGCCGGCACCTACATGGGCTCCGGCAAGATCGAAGAACTCGGCCGCCTCTGCGAGGCCCTCGACGCCACCACCGTCATCTTCGACCACGACCTCTCGCCCAAACAGCTCGCCAAGATCGAGGAGACCACCAAGCGAAAAGTCGTCGATCGCTCCGAACTCATCCTCGACATCTTCGCCTCCCGCGCCAGCACCCACGAGGCCCAGCTCCAGGTCGAACTCGCCCAGCTCGAATACACCTACCCACGCCTCCGCGCCATGTGGTCCCACCTCGAGCGAATCGTCGGCGCCGGCGGCATCGCCGGCATCGGCACCCGCGGCCCGGGCGAGCAGCAGCTCGAAATCGACCGCCGACTCGTCCAGTCCCGCAAGAACGACCTCCAGCGCGAGCTCCGTGAAATCCAGGCCCGCAAGCGCCGCGAAGTCCAGGCCCGCAAGCAAGAGCACTTCACCGTCGGCATCGTCGGATACACCAACGCCGGCAAGTCCACCCTCTTCAACACCCTCACCGCCGGCGGCGCCTACGCCGACAACCGCCTCTTCGCCACCCTCATGACCCGCACCCGCCAGTGGGACCTGGGCGCCGGGCACAACCTCATGCTCAGCGACACCGTCGGCGTCGTCCGCGACCTCCCCCACAACCTCATCGCCTCCTTCAAGGCCACACTCGAAGAAGCCACCCACGCAGACGTCCTCCTCATCGTCCTCGACGTCTCCGACCCCGCCGCGGCCCTCCACTACGACACCGTCACATCCACGCTCGACGAACTCATCGACGAAACCAAGTCGCTCGAGAAATCGCTCGGCGAGTCCTACCGCCCGCCCGAGCGTGTGCTCCTCCTCAACAAGTCCGATCGCCTCAACGACAACCGCGAGATCCTCGTCTGGCAACGCAAGGTCCCGGGTGCGATCCCGATCTGCGCCCTCCCCTCGCGCACGGGCCAGCCGCTCGGGCACGCCGAACTCATCGATCGCGTCCGCGCGTCCTCCATCGGCCAGCTCCAGGAAGTCACCATCCGCCTCCCGCTCAGCGAAGGCCGCGCCATCCACGCGATCGAGACCCGCGCGACCGTGCTCGCCCGTGACTACGAAGAGAACGCCGTGCGCCTCAAGGCCAAAATCGGCTCGCGCCAGCTCCAACTTCTCCGCGCCTCGGGCGTGAAAATGAAGGTCGAAAACTCCTAGCCATTACACAGCTCCATACCTCGATCGAATGCGCCTCATGGCCCCCTCTCAGGCAACGCACGGCGTCTTCATGGCCCAAGTGCCAGCGTGAGACGTGCTCCTGAGCCCATGTGCTCTGGACTTCCGCAAAGAAACTCGGCGGCCCGGGATATCGCTACGCACCCGACCATCGCTCACTCATCCGAATCGCTCCCGCCACGACACCAACCACCCACGCTCCGCGCCTCCCCGCTCTCCGCGATCCCCGCGATCCCCGCGATCTCCGCGATCTCCGCGATCTCCCCGGTGAATCGTCCTCTTCCACTTATCCACACCGTCCACACCCTTTCCCCAAGCATCACCGCCCAATCGCAACGATTTCGCGGTGATGCGCGCAAAATCGTCCCGTTACGAAGCCGTTACGGCACTCGGGCCCGCCGCACCCGTATCACTATGGCGTGGGGGTTCCATCCAACACCCCCGGGAGGTTCACATGCGATCCGCCGCCGCAGCGCTCGTGCTCGCCCTGGCCTCGTTCTGTTCAGCCCAGCCCGTCGAGCATCACCCCGTCGATGTCATCCCGCAGATCCGGACGCGCCACCTCGAGCGCTGGCCCGTGCAGCTCCAGCGCGCCGACGCAAAGGTCTCCATCAACGACCAGGTCGCCACCACGACGCTGGTCCTCAGGCTCTTCAACCCCTCACGCTCTCCCATGGAGGCCCGCGTCACACTCCCCGTCCCCGACGGCATCACGCTCCGCTCCATGGCCTACGACGGCGTCGGCCCCGAGCCCACCGCCACGCTCCTCCCGCGCGACAAGGCCCGCGACATCTACAACTCAATCGTCAACCGCTACAAGGACCCCGCGCTCCTCGAGTTCCTCTCCAGCACCCTCATCCAGACCAGCGCCTTCCCCATCCCGGCCAACTCGAGCCAGAACGTCACGATCGTCTATGAACAAATCCTGACCGCCGACGCTGGCCGCGTCGACTACATCCTGCCGCGCAGCGAATCGGTCGAATCCACCTCCACCGAGTGGAAGCTCGAAGTCTCGATCAAGTCTCAATCGCCCGTCGCCTCCATCTACTCCCCCAGCCACGAAGTCCAGATCGAGCGCCGCTCCAACAACGAGGCCCGCGTCACGCTCACCTCCTCCGCCGCGGCACAGCCCGGCTCGTTCCGCCTCGCCTACACCACTCGGGCAAACAAGCACGAACCGTCGCTCACCGTTTTCACCTATCCCGACTATTCCGCCGCCGACAACGGCGGGTACTTCATGCTCATGGCCCAGCTCCCCGAGCTCGACGCCAAGCGCGAACGCGTCAACCGCGAAGTCACGATCGTCATCGATCGCTCCGGCTCGATGCGCGGCGAGAAAATGGAGCAGGCCCGCCAGGCCGCACTCCAGATCATCGAAGGCCTCCGCCCCGGCGAGTCCTTCAACATCATCGATTACTCTGACTCCGTCGAGTCCTTCAAGCCCGCGCCCGTCGTCAAGGACGACGACACCACCCGCGCCGCCAAGGCCTACATCGCGCGCCTCGAAGCCAACGGCGGGACCAACATCCAGGACGCGCTTCTCACCGCGCTCCGTCCCGGCCCGACCCAACCGCTCCCGCTCGTCCTCTTCCTGACCGACGGCCTGCCCACCGTGGGCGAGCGCTCCGAGGTCGCCATCCGCAACGCCGCCGAGAAAGCCAACACCGCCAACCGTCGCATCTTCTCCTTCGGCGTTGGCCTCGACGTCAACAGCCCGCTCCTCACCGCGATCTCCACCACCTCGCGCGGCGCGCCGACCTTCGTGCTCCCCAAGGAAGACGTCGAAGTGAAAGTCTCGCAGGTCTTCCGGCGTCTCGACGGCCCGGTCATGGAAGCCCCCACGCTCGCCACCTCCGAAACCGCCGACGTCCGCATCCGCGAGCTGCAACCCGGCAAGCTCATGGACGTCTTCGAAGGCGACCAGGTCGTGGTGCTCGGGCGCTACGTCGGCGATCGCCCCTTCCGCCTTGAGCTCGCGGGCAACTCGTTCGGCCATGAGCAGAAGTTCGCGATCAACGTCGATCCCGCCGCCGGCGGCATGAAGAGCTCCTTTGTCCCGCGCCTGTGGGCGACGCGGAAGATCGGCGCGCTGATCGAGGCCGTGCGCCAGTCCGGCGCGGAAGCCCGCGACCCGAACGACCCGAAGATGAAGGAACTCGTCGACGAGATCGTGCGTCTCTCCACCAAGTTCGGCGTGCTCACCGAGTACACCGCGTTCCTGGCGGTCGAGCCCGGTCAACGAAACCACTTCGGAGTGCCGGCGGATTCGGATGGCAGCTGGCACGTTGGTGGCCTGCCCGCCATGCGAAAGGAAGCGGCGCGTCGCGTTGAAGAACGCAACCAAGCCCGCTCCGGCGGCGGCGGTGTGAGCCAGGAGCTCAACTCCCGCGAGTTGAGGGACGCGCTCATCTCTGATTCCAAGGTCCAGGTCATCATCGACGAAGACCTCAACCGCGTCGAGGTCGGCGGCGTGCAGTTCATGAACGAGCACACCCTCATCCGCCGCGGCGAGCGCTGGGTCGAGAGCACGCTTATCGAGAAGGAAAACGAGCCGCCCCAGCGCACCATCAAGTTCGGCACCGAAGCGTTCGAGAAGATCATGCCCGCGCTCGCCAAGGAGAACAAGCAGGGCTTGCTCGCCCGCGGCGGCACGGTCTACCTCATGCTTGAGAACCAGCGCACCCTCATCGAACTGGGAGAATGAACGCCGCCCGGATCGCCGATGATGAGGTACGAATACGTCGTCATGAACAGGGGGTGTGGAGCGATCCACGCCCCTTTGAAGCGAAAGGAAACGAGTGCCACTGGGAACGGTCCTTGTCGTGGAAGATGATCCGGCGATCAGGCGCGGGTTGTGCGACGCGCTCAAGTTCTCCGGCTACGCCACCCGCGAAGCGCCCGACGGGGAGGCCGGCCTCTCCGCCGCGCTCGCCGGCGGCGTCGACCTCATCCTCCTCGACCTGCTCATGCCCAAGCGCGACGGGCTCTCCGTCCTCAGCGAACTCCGCAACAGCGGCTCGTCGACGCCCGTGATCGTCCTCACCGCGCGCGGCGAGGAGACCGATCGCGTCAAGGGCCTGAAGCTCGGCGCCGACGACTACGTCGTCAAGCCATTCAGCATCGGCGAGCTGATCGCGCGCGTGGAG
The DNA here is from genome assembly GCA_020853815.1 of Phycisphaerales bacterium. Classification (GTDB taxonomy): domain Bacteria; phylum Planctomycetota; class Phycisphaerae; order Phycisphaerales; family UBA1924; genus JABWBC01. Next base: position 28,317 of record JADYYE010000053.1, on the reverse strand, counting down.
GCGGTGCTGCGCCGTTCCGCGGAGCGTCCCAAGTCTGTTCGCACGATCGACATCGCCGGGCGGCGGATCGACTTTGAACGGCGCGAGGCGACGCTCGACGGCGGGCGCGTGGTCGCGCTCTCGGAGCGCGAGGCCGAGGTGCTGCACTTCCTGGCCGCCAACCCGGGGCGGGCGGTGTCGCGCGACGAACTGCTCCAGCGGGTGTGGGGTCTTGACCCGCGGGGCGTGCAGACGCGCACGGTCGACATGACCATCGCCCGCCTGCGCGAATTGCTCGGCGACGACCCGGAGAATCCCAGCGTCATCACCACGGTCCGCGCCAAGGGCTACATGTTGGCGCGGGCCACGGAGGGTTCGGCGTGAGAGAACGCCACCACTGGATGTGGGCGATTTATGCCGCGTGCTCCTTAGCGCTGCTCGGCGTTCTTGCGTGGGTGTCCTCAGCGACGCTGTCGCTGGAATCGCGCGAGCGCGAGGCCCGCGCGGACGCACGCCAACAGGAACTGTCGCGCCAGGCTCTGTGGCGGATGGACTCGGCGCTGGCGCCGATCCTGGCGCGCGAGGCGGCGCGCCCCTACTTCCACTACCAGCCGTTCTATGCCGCGGATCGTGCGTACACGTCGATGCTGGAGGAGGTGCGCCCGGGCGAGGTGCTGGTCCCGTCGCCTTTGCTGCAAGCGCCCGAGAAGTTCGTGAAGCTTCATTTCCAGATCTCGCCTCGCGGCGATTTCTCTTCGCCCCAGGCGCCGACGGGAACTCTGCGCGATCTGGCAAAGTCGGTCGCGGGCCAGACGCTGGCGAGCGAGGCGGAAACAGAGCTCGGTGAGCTCCGGCTGATCTGGGCCGCGGACCGCACGCCCAAACTGGCGAGTTCGGACCCGGGGCGCGCGCGATTTTTCGGCGCGAATCCTCTGTCCGAGAGCGATCGAGCGGGTGAGCGGGCGCGCGGCTCTCCACCGCCGCAGATCGCGGGGGGCGTCGACGGCGCGCTCCTGGACCAATCGGAGGATTCTGACCTGCGCAAGCCGGGGCGTGCGGACTACCTGGCGCGCCGCCAGGTGGCGGAGCAGGCGGCCCAGTCGCTGGAGAACAATGCGGTCTTGCCGAAGGAAGCGACGCTGACGGACCTGAGCGGGTCGACCAAGGCGGGGGTTGAGGTGGGCGAGTCCGTCGCGGGCCTGGCGGCGAGCGAGAACGAGGCAGCGTCGCCGGCGCCGGAGCCCGCGAACGCGCCGGGCGATGCGACGAAGCTCGCGGAGTCATCGAAGGATCACGCTCCGGCGCCCGAGGCGGGCTCGGCGCCGGGAGTGCCGGCGACGATCGCTGGCGGCGGCGACGCGAAGCCGAAGGACAAGGCGCTGACCGACGCCGGCGACGGCAAGAAGGGGCAGGACTTGGCCCGCGAAGTGATCGGGCTCAGCAAGGAAGTACATCCGCTTGGCCAGGCTCGCAGCGCCAAGGAGCGGCGCGACGAGCACGTGCGCGTGCCGGTGCCGATCGGCGCGATCAAGAAGAACGGCGCCTCGATCGGAACGCCCGTGCCGGTGGTTCACGGCCCGTTCGCGGCGCGGTGGCTGGTCGGCGAGTACGGTCGGCGCGAGCTGACGCTGGTGCGCGAGGTGTCGGTGGGCGTCGAGCGATTCACGCAGGGCGTGTGGATGGATTGGGAGCAATTGCGTCCGTGGCTGCTCGACCAGACGCGCGACCTGACGCCCAGCGCGGACTTGCGCCCGATCACACTTGGCGGCGACGAGGACCCGCGCCGGTTGCTCGCGTCGATCCCGGCGGAGCTCGACATCGGCGCGTCGGCGCTGGGTATCGGAGGCGCGTGGTCGCCCATGATGACGACGATCATCGTCGCGTGGCTGGCAAGCCTGGCGGCGATCGTCGCGGTCGGGCTCGTGATCCGGGCGGCGGCGGAATTGGCGACGCGGCGCGGGCGGTTTGTGTCGGCGGTGACGCACGAGCTGCGCACGCCGCTGACCACGCTGTGCATGTACTCGCAGATGCTCGAGGGCGGGATGGTGGGCGAGGACTCCCGGCGCGAGTACCTGGGCTCGCTGCGGCGCGAGAGCGAGCGCCTGGCGAAAATCGTCGAGAACGTGCTGGAGTTTGCCCGGCTGGGGGCCAGGCGGCGCGCCAAGAGGAGTGATCGCGTCGAGATGCGCGGGCTGCTCTCGCGCGTGGGCGAGTCGCTGCGGGCGCGCGTGTCGGCGGCGGGGATGGGGCTCAAGGTCGAGATCGAGGACGGAGTCGACGCGACGCTCGCGGGCGACGAGATCACCATTGAGCGGATCGTGACGAACCTCGTCGAGAACGCGTGCAAGTACGGCGCGAGCCCGGCGGGCGTGGTCACGCTGCGCGGCCTGGTGCGCGGCTCGCACGCGATCATGGAGGTGAGCGACGAGGGCCCGGGGATTGCCGCCGCGGACCGCGATCGCATCTTTGAGCCATTTGAGCGCGGGCACGACCTTGAGACCGAGACCAAGCAGGGATTGGGGCTGGGGCTGCCGCTCGCGCGCGGGTTGGCACGCGAGCTTGGCGGCGATCTGCGGCTCGTGGAGCGAGAGGGGCGCGGCGCCACTTTTGAGTTGACGATTCCGCGGGAGTGAGATTGCAAACAAGAGCCCATTGGGGGAAGCGCGAGGGACATGGGCGAGATTCGTTCGGACGAAGGACGCATCCGCCGTTGCAGGCGACGGCGTGAGAGGCCCTGGTGCGCGGGCGCGGCGCGGCGGACTTCGACGGGGCGATGGTTGATCAACCGGGTCCGAGCTTGACTCACTAACGCTCGGGAGATGGTCGGTCTACCGCGCCGCGAGCCACGTGTCGTCGAGCATCATGCCCGTGGGGAGCGGGGCATCGGGGCCTGTCTCCGTCATCGCGGCGACGGGGTAGGCGCAGTAATCGAGGCTGAACGCACCCGCGGGGCGATGGTTGCCGGACAAGCCCAGGCCGCCGAAGGGTAGTTTGCTCGACGCGCCGGCCGTCCCGGTGTTGACGTTGATACATCCGGCGCGGCACTCGTGCAGGAAGCGTTGTGCGGCGGCTTGGTTCTTGGTGAAGATCGCGGCCGCCAGGCCGAATCGCGTCGCGCTTGCCTGCTCGATCGCCTGGTCGAGAGACTGCACCACCGCGATGCGCACCAGCGGCCCGAAGACCTCGATGTCACAACCCGCATCTTGAGCGGCGTGCTCGGTCGGCGTGAAGCGATCGACGCGGACGACGCCCGGCGAGAGATACCAGCCGCGTGTGGGAGATTCGATCGGGGTGGAAGGCACCAGCACCTCGGCGCCCGCGCGGGCGAGCGACGCCTGGAACTCCAGCACCGCCGCCCGGGCCTGCTCGCTGATGATCGGGCCCATGAACACGGGGTGGCTCGCGTCCGGGTCGCCCACGATCAGGTTGGACGCGGCCTTGCAGAGTGCCGCGATGAAACGCGGCGCGATCGCCTCGTGAACGATGATCCGGCGCGTGCATGTGCAACGCTGGCCCGTTGTGATAAACGCGCAGCGGACGCACTCCACCACGGCCTGGCGCAGATCGCAATCGTCCATGACGACCGCGGCGTTGTTGCCGCCCATCTCGAGCGCGACCAGTCGGCTTGGGCGATCGAGATTTGCTTTCATGATGCGACGCCCGACGGGCCACGAGCCCGTGAACAGAATGCCGTCGAGCCCCGGGTGCGACACAAGCGACGAGGCGACGTCCGCGGCGCCCTGCACGAGATTGAGCACGCCCTGCGGGGCATTCTCGGCTCGGAGCGCGTCGTCGAAGAGTTCCGCGAGAAGCTGGCCGCACGCGGGCGTCTTGTCGCTGGGCTTGAACACGATCGTGTTTCCCATCGCCAGCGCGGGGACGATGTGCCCGTTGGGGAGGTGCATCGGGAAGTTGTACGGCCCGACGACCGCCATCACGCCGTGCGGCTTGAACCACGCGCGCCCCGTGCGCGTCGCAGAGACGGGCACGTCGAACGGCGTCACGCGCCGCAGTGCGCCGGTCGGCGAGTCATCGAGCGTGATGTCGACCTTTGCGCCGAGGAGCGAGGCTTCGGCCGCGGCGTCCCACTGGACCTTGCCCGTTTCGTCGCGGATGAGCGCGGTGATCGCGGAGAGACGCGATTTGCAGTTCGCCTGGAATCGGCGCAGGACCGCGATTCGCTTCTCCATCGGCGTGGAGGCCCACGCGGGGAGCGCGCGGCGCGCGGCGTCAATGGCTTGCGCGACGTTGCTAACACGGGACGCGCCGCTCCACACGGTTTCGTCGGGGCGCGCCGGGTTCCGCGAGCACAGCGTGCGCGCGGCGTGCGGGGTCCACTCGCCGCCGATCAGGTCGGCGGGGTCGCGCGAGAATGAGGCGTGGCGCGGCGTTGGCTTGACTGACATGATTCAGCCCTTTTTGGCGCGGGGCTTCTTGGGCTTGGGTGCGGAATAGTCCTCGATGGGCGTGACACCCGCGACGACGCCCGGCTTGGCCAACAGCAACTCCATCGCCTTTGCGGTCGTCCGCACCTTGGCGTCGGTGATCGCGACATCGGTGTCGAGAAGGCGGAACTCGCCGTCCTTGTGGAAGACGCTGATCATGGCGCGGTGCGTCGCCCTCGAAGTTTCGATCGGCGAGCCGAGCGGCTTTCGCATCGTGGCCTTGACGAGCGTGATCTCGCCCGTGCTTGCTTCGATGTGCGGGCCACCGTCGAAGGGATCGACGAAGTTGTTGTAGCGGAACCCAAGCTTCTCGAGCAATCGCTTGGCGGGGATGGTGTCGGGCCCGGCCTGACCGACGCGGTTGAGCACCTCGAGCGGCAGGAGCGTCAGGTAGATGTCGTCCTGTGGGAAGAGTTCTTCGATGAACTGGCGGTTGTGCTGGCAGAAGCGATCGGCCTCGGAATACTTGACGGGGATGAACTTCCGCCCGACGTGATCCCAGAAGAGGTTGTCACCGCCGCTGGTCGTGTCGGGCGCCATCTCTGCGATGACACGCTCGGCGAAGACGTCGCGGTTGAGCGCGATGAAATGGAAGCGGGAGAAGCTGAGGAAGCGTCCGGGGCGATCGCGGTGTCCGCGGAACGCGGGCTGGAGCAACAAGCCGCCGACCTCGGTCGGGCTGCTCTCGTCCCTGAAAAGGCGGCCGACGAGGTGGGTGGTGCCAAAGCCGAGCGACTTGCTCCTGAACTCGCGTTGCGTGACCTTGAACGAGTAGTTCGGGTTGCCCGGGCCGCCCATGTGCGCCTTGAGCTGCGCGGTGCCGATCACGCCGCCGGTGGTGGTGTCTTCGATCACGAACATGAACATGTCCGACTCATCGGCGGTATAGCCGGCGATGGCGTCGGGCGGGACGGGCTGCGTCTCGGCGGTGCCGCCCGAGGCGACGCGCAGGAAGCAATCGCGGCTGTGCTGGATCTTTCCGGCGAGCAATCGCTCGTCAGGTGGCAGGCTGATGAAGTAGACCATGCGGGCAAGCTGAAGTAGCGTGCTCACGTCTTCGGCTTTGGCCTGGCGGATCAGGAACACGGCGACCTCGATTCGGTTGGGATTTGATAGGTTTTCGACTCGGACTGGTGCGGTGTAACACCAAACCCGGTCTGTCATCATCGGACCGCGCCGATGGTAGCCCTGAGCGGTTCAAGGGCGATCAACGACCGCCCGGCACCGGGTTATCTGGACGGGTTGCTCGGCGACGGTATTGGGCGCGATCTCAGGTCGCCGCCGCTGCGAGGCCCTTTTCGATGCACGCAAACACGCGCGGCCAGTCTTCCAGCTTCATCGCCGGGAGAGCGGGGAGCATGCGCACGTGGTACGGGCCGTGCCCGCACGAGAAGAGGACCACGCCCGCCTCGAAGCACGCTTTGCACGCGGCGTTGATCTTGTCCTTTTTGCCCGCGAACGGCGTGAACTTCATCATGCCGCCCACGCCGCCGAAGTGCGGGTGCTCGTTGCCGGCGCGATCGACGACCTTGGGGAACCAGTCGGGGTGGCGTGCGATCATCGCCTGCATCTCTTTGCGGAACTCGGCGTGATGACGAGAGAAGAGCCCGGCGTCGCCCCGATCGTTGTCGTAGAAATCGCCGTCGCGCAGGCGTTCGAGGATGCGCTTGCCGATGCGGAACGAAACGCCCTCGCCCGTAAACGTGCCCGAGAGCAGGCCCGGCTTTGGGTTGTACTCCTCGGTGAAAAGTGTCGCGCACGTCTGGGTCATTTTGCCCACGCAGAAGACGTCGACATACTCGCCGAGGTTAAACATCTCGTAGGCGAACATGCGATTCGTGCGGCCGAACGACTGGATCTCGTCGTCCCACACCGCGACGCGCCGGGCCTTGCACAGCTCCATGAGCGCCTTGAAGTAGTCGCGATCACCGGGGTTGAAACCACCCTCGCCTTGGACGAGTTCGAAGATAAAGCACGCGTGCTGCCCGGGGTCGCGATCGAGCAGCATCTCGAGGTGCTGAAGCGACATGTCGATGAAGCGGGCCTTGCCCATCCGCTGCGCGGCGGCCTCGTCCCAGAACGGCATGTAATCGACGAGCGTCGAGAGGGGCACGCCCTGGCGGTAATCCGACGTATCGCCGATCTGGCACATTGTCACGGAGCGGCCCATGAAGCAATCGCGGAACGCGATCACGCGCGACGCCGGGGCGTGCTTCTGGTAGCACACCTTGATCGCGTTCTCGTTGGCCATCGCACCGGAAGTTGAGAGGTAGGCGTACTTCAGGCGGCTGTTCTTGCGGGCTTCGGCGAGCAGCGATTCGGCAAACTCGATCGCCTCGAAGTTCGTCTGCAGGTTTCCGTGCTTGAGCGTGTCGTCCAGACCGCTCATGATGCCGAGCGCGGCGAGGTCGGGGTCGGAGTGTCCGAAGAAGTGGACGCCGATGCCGTTGATCATGTCCCATTTCACGCTGGCGTCGGCCAATTCGACGAGCGCGCCGTTGCCTAGGCCCGAGCCGATGTATGGATAGAGCAGGCCGCGTCCGCGCACGTCGGCGGCGCGCTTCATCAGGGCCTCGTACGACACCTTGAGCGCCGGATTGGGCGGTCGGACGTCCGTGATGCCCGCCGAGGCCGCACGCAGCTCGGCGACCATCGCATCAACCGCGGCACGGACCGCGGGGCTGTGGCGAAGGCGTTCGCCATGCGTAGCAGCGGTCGGAATGGACGGCGAAGCGGCGGATGCGGTCGTCATCATGATTCCTTTCATCGACCAGAGAGCACAGGATCATTCGTCGATCGCGGGCGCGGGGCCAATCGCGGAGGAATGGGATTCCGGGTTGAGAATCCGGGCGCCACAAGCGCACTCGCCGGCCGCGCATGGCGAGCCGGGCACGCGATCCATGCGGAGTACCGTGGCGGATCAGGGTCGCTTCCAGCTCGCGTCGGATGAGAGCCGCGCGACGAGGATTGCCACCAACTGGCAGCGTTCGACGAGGCTCGCCAGCTCGATCCACTCCTGGGGGGTGTGCAGGCCCCCACCACGCACGCCAAGCGTGTCGATGGTCGGCAGCCCGGCGTCCTGCAGGATGTTGCCGTCGCACACGCCGCCGGTCTTTCCGAAGGGCAGCTTCTGGCCCAGCGATTCCGCGACGGCCCGGGCCGCCAGCGCCAGGCGATGCGTGCCCGGCGTCAGAGGTTTGGCCGGACGATTGAAACTCACCTCGAGTCGAACGCTCGGAACCTCGCCCTTCGGTGTTTCCAGCGTGCGAAGTTCTCGCTCGATCGCCGCGGCGATCTCGGGCGTGCCGAATCGCGCGTTGCCCCACGCGCGGGCGGAATCAGGAACAACGTTGGTCGCGTGCCCACCCTCGATCGGCCCAACGTTGACGATGCGGGCCGCGCTGGGATCGCTCAGCCGCTCGGTCGCGCTGATGCAGCGCGCCAGCGCGAGCACGGCGGACCTGCCGGAGGCGAAATCACGTCCGACGTGCGCGGCACGCCCGGCACACTCGAACACGAACTGCCCGCTCCCAGGGCGCTCGACGACGAGTGAGCCATCGGGGAGCGCGGGCTCGAGCACGAGGCCCACATCGGCGTCGCGGGCCGCCGCGCGAAGAGCGGGCTCGGAGTGATACGACCCGGTCTCTTCGTCGCTGTTGAGCACCACGGTCCACGAGCCAGGAACGCCGATCGCGTGCAGCGACTCCAGGGCATGGATCGCGATGACCAGACCGCCCTTCATGTCGACGCAACCGGGACCCGTGGCCGTCTTCCCGTCCGCGCTGATCGAAAGCGACCGGAACGGGCCATCGGGTTCGTGGACCGTATCGAGGTGTCCGGAGACGAGGATGCGGGTCGCGCCTGCCCGGCCGGGCCGGCGTGCGACGAGCACCGGCGGAATCTCGGCAGAGTGCGACGCACCATAGAGCCAATTGGGGCGGGGCTGCCCGGGCACCAGCTCGATCGAGGCGCCCATCGCGCGGAGCCGTTCGGCGAAATGATGGCGAGTGCGATCCAGCCCCGGCTTGAAGCCGCAGCCTGTCGGCGTTTCAACGTGCAGTTTCAGGTCGGCGAGCAGAGCCTCGCGTCGCGACGCGATTTGCTCGCGGAGTTCTGTTTCGCGCGCGTGCGGCTGCGGGGGTTTCGCGTGCGGTCCATGACCCGAGCATTGCTCCATGCGTGATCGTTGGTGCCTCGCGGGTGCCGGGCGAGCGGCTATCTCACCAACTCGGAGAACCAGCGCAGCGCCAGGTGATCCATCGCGACCGCGCCGATCGACAGCGCCAGCACCAGCAGCGACGCGACGCGGACCCGCAGGCACGCGCGATCGATGGCCAGCTTCTCCAAAGGCAAACCGACGATCGCACGCAGGCGGGTCTGACGGGTGTGGATCGATCCGTGACGCCACGATCGCCGGCGACGGGGTATGCCGTTGAGATCGGCGACCGCGTCCAGGGCCCCGATCATCGCGCCGGCGGCCTCGGGCGTGATCGCAGGAGTTTCGAGCCCCGCCCCGGCGCGCGACAGCGTCTGGGCGGCGAACGCGTCGGCCTGCCACTCGAATCGGCGACTCACGAATCCGAACACCCACAACCCGGCGAGGATCGCCACGCCGCCCGCGGCGAACTCGCTCATGGTCTGGAGGTTCGGCGCCAGCGCCCGCACCGAGCGGTCCAGCCACGTCAGCGCGATGCTGAGAGAGAAGACGCACGCCGCCATGCAGGCGACGAGCCAGAGGAGATGACGACGGCGCAGGTGCCCGAACTCATGGGCGGCAACAGCGCGGACCTGGTCGAGGGTGAGATGGTCGAGCAGGCCGTCGGTGAGCAGCACGAAGCGCAGGCCGGGGAGGATTCCGACCGCGGCGCCGTTGACCATCGTGCCTCCGGTGCGCCAGACCAACAGTGTCCGCACGCGGACCCGTGCGTGGTCCGCGACCTCCAGCAGCGCGCTTCGCAGCTCGCCCGCGCCGATGGGCACGGCGTCCCAGACGAAGCGCAGCACCAGCGGCGCCGCGAGAAAGACGCAACCAACACCGACGAGCTGGAGCGATCCGAGCAGCGCCTGCCCGTCTTCGGTCCCGAGGTCATGGCCGGATCGGGTGAGCGCGATCTCGATCGACTCGGACACGCCGACCACCATGAAGATCGGGACCAGGATCACCAGGATCGTGGAGCGAAAATGGCTAAGGGCCGTGGCCCCGCGCGACCGGAACGGGTAGATCGGGCGGCCTTCGTCGAGGCGGCGCATCATCACCGCCTCGCGCAGGCGGCGCTCGATCGGCTCCTGCACCCAGATGATCGCCAGCCACGTCAGCACGACGGGCGCGAGCGCGACCAGCTCGTCGACCAGCACCAGCTCGCCCAGAGAGTGACGGAGGCTGTCGGGCCACGCGAAGAGCACGCACGCCACGGCGTGGAGTGCCGTGGACGCGAGCCTCGCCCATCGCGCGATGCGATCTCCCAGGAACGCCGCACGCAGCGAGCCCCGCTTGTCCATCGTCCGTCCGCAGGCGGAGATCGCCAGCCACACGACCAGCACGAGCACCACCTGCGGCAGGACGGCGGCGCTCGCCGCGGCGCGAAGGTCGGTCGGCGTGCCCACCAGGTCGGCCAGCGACGGCGCGCTCAGGCAGAGAAAGGCGACGATGACCAGGAACTGCGACATGCGTGTTGCGGCGGCCTTTCCGGGGTGCGAGCGCGTCGCCCGTGCCGGGAACGCGAGCTATTTCATCGACCGAAACGCGCTCGCCATCGCAGTGGCCCGCGCCGGATCGACGGGATTCTCCCAGGAACCATCGCGCTTGACCGACGACCCCACGATCACACCGTCCGCGTGGGAGTACAGCGACGGCAACTGCTCGGGCGTCGCGCCCGAACCGACGAGCAGCGGCAGCTTGACGGCGCGCCGGACCGCGGCCAGGTCCGCGGGGTCGGTCGGCTTGCCGGTCGCGGTCCCGGTCACGATCACGCCGTCGGCCAGGAAGAACGCGGCGGCCTCGGCGGCGTCGGCGATCGAGAGGTCCGCGGTGATCGCGTGCGACGCGTGCTTCTTCTTGAGGTCGGCGAAGATCGCGATCGAGTCCGCGCCGATCGAGCGGCGATAGCGCAGGAGCCCGCCCGCTTCCGCCCGAGGGAGCAGCCCCTCGTCCGCGACGTGCACGAACACGAAGTTCTCGCAGCGGATGAACGACCCGCCGATCGAGAGCGCGATGGCGAGCGCCTCGCGGTTGCCGCCCGACAGAACCTGAACGCCCAGGGGCGTGGATCGGGCCGCATCGCGCATCGCCAGGCCCACCCGCGTCATGATCGCGGTGGTTTCGGGTCCGTGCTCGGCATGGATGTACGGGCGATCGTGCATGTTCTCGAGGATGATCGCGTCGAAGCCCGCGCCCGCGAGGGCCTTGGCGTCGGCCACCGCGCCCGAGATCAGTTGATCGATCGACGCGGCGGCGCGCGGCGTGCCCGGGAGCGCGCCGACATGCACCATGCCGATCAGGGCCCGCGGCTTTCCGAGAATGTCTGTCATCGAACGCACGGGAACTCCTCGATTCGTTTCCAAAGACGCGCGGAACGCAAGCCCGCGGGATTCCTACGCCTTGACGATGCGGGCCTTGACCTTTCCGACGCGGGCCATCGCGTTGCGCGTGTCAACGATGAGCCTGGCGTGCTCACCCAGCATCGCCCAGTCGATCACGCGGTGGTCGGTGATGATGAGCACGCAATCGGCGCGGGCGACGCGCGCGGGGCTGAGCGGCTCGCTCTTCATGTCGAACGAGTGGCGGCGCATGCGCGGGAACGCGGCGACGTGCGGGTCGTGGTACGAGACCTTGGCGCCGCGCTCGTTGAGGAGGTCGATGACCTCGGCCGCGGGGGTTTCGCGGACGTCGTCAACGTCGGGCTTGTAGGCCAGTCCGATCACGAGCACATCGGCGCCGCGCAGCGACTTCTTGTCGTCGTTGATCGCCTCGACGACGCGTTCGACCACCTGACGCGGCATGCGGCTGTTGATCTCGCCCGCCAATTCGATGAAGCGCGTCGACATCCCGACCTCGCGGGCTTTCCACGTGAGATAGAACGGGTCGATGGGGATGCAGTGGCCTCCCCAGCCCGGGCCGGGATAGAAGGGCTGGAAGCCGTAGGGCTTGGTCGACGCGGCCGCGATCACGCGCCACACGTCGATGCCCATCGCGGAAAGCACGGGCTTGAGTTCGTTGACCAGCGCGATGTTGACGGCCCGGTAGATATTCTCGAGCAGCTTGGCGGCCTCGGCGACCTCGGCGCTCTCGACCTCGTGCACCTGTTCGACCACGCTGCGATAAAACGAGACGCCGAGCGCGGCGCTGGCGGCGTCGATGCCGCCGACGAGGCGGGGGATGGTGCGGGTGCTCACGCCCTGACGGCCCGGGTCCTCGCGCTCGGGGCTGAAGACGAGGACGAAATCGCGGCCGCAGCGACGGCCGGCGGCCTCCATGATCGGGAGACAGACCTCGCGGGTTGTGCCGGGATAGCTGGTCGATTCGAGCGAGACCAGCGCGCCGGGCTTGAGCACGCGGGCGATCTGGCGGGTGGAGTTCTCGACGAAGGAGAGGTCGGGGTCGTGGTGCTGGCCCAGCGGCGTGGGGACGCAGAGCACGATGATGTCGGCGTTGCCGAGTTGGCTTGGGTCGCTGGTGGGCTCGAAGCGATCGGAGGCCGCGAGCTGGCGGGTGAGGTCGTCGCCGAGGTGCTTGAGGTAGGCCTCGCCGCGGCGGAGCCGGTCGACTTTGGTTTGGTCGACGTCGAATCCGATGACGCGATAGCCGGCGTCGTGAACGGCGCGGACCATGGGCAGGCCGACATAACCCAGCCCGACGACGCCGACGACCGCCCGGCGCGAGGCGATGAGGTCCGCGAGGCGGTCCGCATGGGGGGCGGCGCCGGGACCGGCGTGGAGATTGGCGGGCGCGGGATCGGCATCGGGCATGGTGGGTTGAGTATAAGGCGGCCTCGCACGGGGCCCGTCGGGGCTGTATGCTGTACGGTTCAGAGTCTGCAAGGAGACCGCATGTCGACATTGCCAACGCAGTTCACCCAGCCCGGCGAGCGCACCCTGTTTGGGCACCCGCTGGGTCTGTTCCTTTTGTTCCTGGTGGAGATGTGGGAGCGGTTCAGTTACTACGGCATGCGAGGGCTCCTGGTGCTCTACCTCGTGCGAGCAACGACGGGTGACGAGAACGGGTTCAACCCCGGGCGCGGGTGGAGCAAGGCCGAGGCGAGCACCTTGTACGGCTGGTACACGGGCCTGGCGTACCTGACTCCGATCATCGGCGGCGTGATCGCCGACAAGCTGATCGGCACGCATCGATCGATGCTGTTCGGCGGCTTGATCATCGCGCTGGGGCACATCGTGCTGGCGATCTCCGGCATGGGAGACATGGCCCACAACGACCTGGGCATGTCGGTGTTCATCTTCGGTCTGGCGATCATCGTGATCGGCACGGGGCACTTCAAGCCGAGCGTGTCCGTCATGGTCGGGCAGTTGTACAAGGAAGGGGATCCGCGGCGTGACGGCGCGTTCACGATCTTCTACATGGGCATCAACCTGGGCGCGTTCTTGTGCGCGTTTGTGTGCGGGACGCTGGGCGAAAAGGTCGGCTGGCACTGGGGATTCGGGTCGGCGGCGGTGGGCATGATCGCGGGCCTGCTGCTGTATATGGCCGCCCGCCCGAAGCTCCTGGGCACCATCGGCGATCCGCCGGGGAACAAGGGCGGAACGGCGCCGCTGTTCCTGCTGCTGGCGGTCGGATTCTCGGCGCTGTTCGGGCTGGCGTACCACACCAAGACGCTGCAGAACGCGTACACGGGGCTGATGGGCCATCTGACCGGCGGGCTGGGCTGGGCGGTGCTGATTGGGCTTTTGCTCGTGGTACTGACCACGATCGGCTGGTTTGTCGCGATCCAGAAGCCGGGCGACAAGGGGCCGACGGCGTCGATTTTCATCTTCATGTTCTTCAACGCGTTCTTCTGGATCGCCTTTGAGCAGGCCGGATCGAGCATCAACCTGTTCACGGAGGAGAAGACCGATCGACTTCTGTTCGGTTGGGAGGTTCCCGCAACGTGGTTCCAGTCGGTGAACGCGGGATTGATCTTCATTCTCGCGCCGTGGTTCGCCGGGCTTTGGTCGAAGCTCGGGCGGCGCAACGCCAATCCCAGCCAGCCGGTCAAGATCGCGCTGGGGCTCATCTTCCTCGGATTGGGCTATGTGTTCATGGTGTGGGCGGGGCTGATCGCCAAGGACGGCGCGGCGAAGGCGTCGATGCTGCTCATCCTGCTGACGTATTTCTGGCACACGGTCGGCGAGTTGTGCCTGTCGCCCACGGGGCTGTCGTATGTCACGAAGGCGGCGCCGGTGCGGTTCGTCTCGCTGCTGATGGGCATCTGGTTCATCTCGAGCTTTATCGCAAACCTCGGCGGCGGCCTGATCGCGTCCACGGTCGAAAAGATCGAGAGCGGCGAGATGAAGCTCCCGTGGTACTCGATCAAGCAGTTCGGCGGGCAGGCGGACTACTTCTTCCTGTTCGTGGTGACGTCGATCGGGGCGGGCGTGGTGATCCTGTTGTTCACGCCGCTGCTCAAGAAGCTGCTGCGGCATACGAACGACTGATCGCGGGTCGAGGGACGCTGCCTGGTTGAGGATTCAGGCGATGACGCGAGCGCCATCGCACGCGGTGGTGACGAAGACGCGCGCGTCCGTTCCTCGGGGGAGCGTGTGACGGGCCCGGTACGCGGCGGGGATGTCGCGGGCCAGGCGTTCCGCCGCGTCCGGGGTGGCCAGCGCGATGGCGCAACCGCCGAATCCGCCGCCGGTCATACGGGCGCCGAAGACGCCGGGGACCTGCGCTGCGAGGTCGACGAGCGTGTCGAGTTCTGGACACGACACCTGATAGTCATCGCGGAGGGAGGAGTGCGAGGCGAGCATGAGCCGCCCCACTTCTTCGAGATCGCCGGCTCGCAGAGCTTGCGCGGCGGCGAGCGTTCGCGCGTTTTCCGAGATGATGTGGCGGGCGCGGGCGTGCTCAACCGGCGAGAGCGCCGCGGGCGAACGCGCGCCCGGCGCGTGGAGCGCCAGAAGCTCGGGCGAGGCGTCGCGGAGTGAATCGATGCCCATGACGCGGCAGGCGGCGCGGCAGGTGTCGCGGCGCTCCGCGTACTGGCCCGACGCCAGCGCGTGCTTCACTCGCGAGTCCATCACCACGACCTCCGCGCGATCCGCCCCCGGCATGGCGACCAGCTCGGCCGCCTGGGTCCGGCAGGCGATGAGCAGGGCGTGGTCGTGCCGCCCCATCGCGGCGATGTACTGGTCCATGATGCCGCAGGGAACACCGGCGAAGCGATGCTCGGCGTCGCGGCAGAGGGCGGCGAGATCGCGCGGCGAGATCGACGCGCCCACGAGTGCGGCGGCGGCGGTGGCGACGGCGACCTCGAGGGAGGCGGAGCTTGAGAGGCCGCTGCCCAACGGAACGCTGCTGGCGATGGTGAGGTCGACGCCTCGGGCGGCGAGCGTCGGCAGGGCGGCGGCCAGGTTGGCGAGAACCCCGGCGGCGTAGGAGACCCAGGAGCCGGTGCGGATTCGGGCGGCGTCGGCGTCGAGGCTGAGGGAAGGGTCGGGACGGAGCGAGTTGAGCGCGGGAAGGTCGACGGATGCGTTGAGGTCGGCGGCGTGGATGTGGGTGGTCGAGTCGAGCGACCAGTCGATGCACACGACGGTGCGGCGGTCGATGGCGATGGGAAGAACGAAGCCGTCGTTGTAGTCGGTGTGCTCGCCGATCAGGTTGACGCGGCCTGGGGCGGCGGCGACGAGGCGCGGCGGTCGCGCAAAGTGGGCGAGAAAGGCCGCCCTGGCCCGGTCGAGGGGAGGTTGGTCCGTGAAGGGCATCGGAGAGACGGTATCGGAAAACGGAGGGCGGGGGCGGGAGGGCGGGGTTTGTGCACGGAGGGGGCACTGGGAGTGGGGAATGGGAGAGAGAAGAAGCTTCAACGCAGAGATCGAAGGGGCGGTGAAAAGGATGGGCACAATTCGGTCGGGATGACGAGCAACTCGATTGTCACGGCGTGGCCGGCGCTGGATTGGCGGCGCTCCAGACGGCGAGCTGCGAGCCGAGCTGGATGATGAGCCAGAGGAAGAAATGGCTGATGACGAGGGTGAGGTGGACCTCACGGGTCTGGCGGAACGTGAGGCCGACCACGCCGAGGTAGGCGAGGGCGGCGAGGATGGTCTCTTCCCACTTGGCGTTGCCGACAAGCTGGATGTTGAGGTTGAAGAGCACGAGGAAGGCGGCGACGGCGGCGAGCATGCGCGCGGCGCCGAGGTCCCAGGGTCCGATGGGTTTGCGAGCGAGGGTGGCAGCGACGACGATGGCGCCGACGCCAGTGGCGGTGTGGAGCAGGCCGTTGTAGACCGTGAGAAGGGCGCTCACGAACGGGCGCGAGGCGTGGACGCTGGATGCGATGGTGGCGGCCAGAAGAAGCATGCCGCCGAGAATGAGCCAGAACTTGGCCGGGCCGAGCGCGGGCGTGATGAATGGGTCGGGCTGGGTCGCGTCGGCGGGGGCGTCGGGCTGGACGGGTCTGGGGCGAGAGGGTGCGGCGGGCTTGCCCTTGCGGGCGGCCTCGACCTCGGGGTCTTTGGAGAAGTCGGCGTCGTCGTCGAAGGCGTCGAGGAGCTTGGGACCGAGTTGGGAATCGGTCGCGCCCGGCGCGGGCGCGACGGGCTTGGGGGTCTGGCCGCCCGTGGGTGATGAAGTCGTGGGTTGAGGCGGGTGGGCGGCGTCGATGCCGATGGGTTCGGCGTCGTCGGGGAGTGGCTTGATGTCGGGCATGATGTCGCTCCCGTGCCGGCGCGTCTATGCTGGCGGGCGTGTTGGGAGATGGTATTGAGCTGGACGTGGTGTGGCTGGCGAACGGGCGTCGAATCGACCCGGACCTTCCTCGCGGACTTGTCGGGTCCGGCGCCCAGAGCCACAGGAACGAGTCCCGCGGGCTGTATGGAGGAGATGGAGTATGAGCCACGTCGCGTTTGATCCCGATGCCGCCGCAACGCCGGGATCGGGGATTTACGGGTTGCCGTTCGATGAATCGGCGAGCCGGGTTGTGCTCCTGCCGGTGGCATTTGACGCGACGACGTCGTATCGGCCGGGGACGGCGAGCGGGCCGTCGGCGATCCTGGAGGCGTCGATGCAGGTGGACCTGTTCGATTCGCGCTTCGGCAAGGTGTACGAACAGGGCATTTGGATGAAGGAAGAGGATCCGCGGGTGGCGTCGTGGAATCAGGAAGCTTCGGAGCTTGCCCGGCCCATCGTGGAGGCGGGCGGCATTGGGAACTTCTCCACGCCGCTCTCGAGGATCAACGCGATCTGTCAGTCACTCAACGAGTTCGTGTACGCCGAGACGCAGAGCGTGCTGAGGGCGGGGAAGGTGCCGGGACTCGTCGGGGGCGAGCACTCCACGCCGTTTGGGGCGATCCGCGCGTGCGCGGAGGCGAACCCGGGCATGGGCGTGCTGCATGTGGACGCGCACATGGACCTGCGCGATGCGTTCGAAGGGTTCGCGTGGTCGCACGCGTCGATCATGCACAACGTGCTCAACCGCGTGAAGGGGCTGGGAAAGTTCGTCCAGGTCGGCATCCGCGATTTCGGCAAGCGCGAGATGAAGTTTGCGGAACTGCACAAGCTCGACGTGCATCTTGACATCGACCTTGCGGAGAAGATGCTGAGCGGTGCGGCGTGGAAGGGTCTGTGCGCGAAGATGATCGAGCCACTCCCCGAAAAGGTGTATGTGAGCTTTGACATCGATGCGTTGGACCCGTCGCTGTGCCCGCACACGGGGACGCCGGTGCCGGGCGGGCTGTCGTTCGCGCAGGCGGCGCTGCTGCTGGAGACGCTGTGGCGCTCGGGGCGGAGGGTCGTCGGCTTTGATCTCGTCGAGGTCGCGCCGGGTACGGTCGAGGGCGAGCCGGAGTGGGATGCAAACGTCGGGGCGCGGCTGCTGTACAAGCTGTGCGGTTGCGCGCGGGAGCGCGTGGGCTAGCGAGGCAGAGCGGCGCTCGATGGTCGCGCGGGATGGCGGGGCGGCGAAGTTTGAGCGCGGCCTTCACCACAGAGGCACGGAAACACAGAGAGGACACAGAGAGGAGATGGGAGTTCAGAGCTGACCGGCATTCGTGATTCGGCGTTCGGAGGAACAAGAGAAATCAGAACGCAGAGGAATCAGAGGGAATCAGAGGAACGCGGAGAGGAGAAGAGGAATAGGGAATCAACGCAGAGGTCGCAGAGGTCGCAGAGGTCAACGAGGACGCGGAGGGGAGAAGACAGGGGAATGAGGGAGATGGCGGGTGCGCGCAGGATCGCGTGGGTTAGGGCGTCATGCCGCCGAGCAGGCGGACGCACGCGAGCCAGAGCTCGGTGTTGAACGCGGCGGCGAAGGAGAAGATCTTTCCGCCGGCGTACATGAAGACGACGACGAAGGCGATGAAGGTAAACATCTGGCCTCGCTCGGACTGAATGATCTCGTTGTAGCGGGGCCAGAAGTCGGCGAGGATGCGCGAACCGTCGAGCGGCGGGACGGGGAGCAGGTTGAAGAGCATGAGCGCGAGGTTGAGGACCGCTCCGCGCTCGAGGAAAACGAGGAGGTTGTAGGCGAAGCCCTGGGGCGCGGCGGTGAGGAAGCGGAGGTAGATGACGCCGCCGATGGAACAGGCGATGAAGAGCAAGAGGTTCATGAAGGGGCCGGCGAAGGAGACGTAGGCGTCGCCGTAGCGGCCGCGGAAGCGTGAGGGGGAGACCGGCATCTGTCCCCACGCAAGTCCGACGAGTGCGAACATGATGAGGCTCATCTGGCCCATGTGAACCAGCGGGTTCCAGGTCATGTGCCCGGTCTCGATGGGCGTGGTGTCGCCCTGGCGGATGGCGGCCCAGCCGTGCCCGAGTTCGTGGAGCACGATGCTGAAGATCACCCAGAAGACCCACGCGACCAGGTAGATCGGGCCGGCCTCCCAGGCGTTGAGCACCCACCAATTCTGCATGCCGCGTCCTTTCGGTTGCGGGAGAGTTTAGGTGGGCGCGCGGGGAATGGACGCGGCGCGATTTTGCCGCGTGCCGATCGACCCGGAACTTCACCGGCGGGCTCGTCCGGTCCGGCGTTCAAGGGGCGGGAACGCACGACGCGTTTGCGTCACGAGTACGCGGGCACCCATTGCGTCGCCGCGATCTTGCGGGTCAGTTCCTCGCGGCTCATCGGCGCGACGAGCCCCTCGTTCTGGGCCTGGATCGCGACGGCGAGCGCGATGTGACGAGCGACCGCGCGAAGATCGCGCAGGCTCGGCAGGAGCGACGCGTTGCGATCGCGCAGCGCCGGTGATTTCTCACCTAGCGCGCGGGCGGCCGCCAGCAGCATGCCGTCCGACACACGCCTGGCCTTGCACGCCGCCAGGGCGAGCCCAACGGCAGGGAAGATGTAGACGTTGTTGCACTGCGCGATCGGGACGGTCTGGGTGCCGACATTGACGGGCGCGAAGGGCGATCCGGTCGCGATGAGAGCTCGCCCGTCGGTCCATTTCATCAGGGCCTCGGGCGTCGCTTCGGACTTCGAGGTGGGGTTTGAGAGCGGGAAGATGATGGGGCGCGGCGTCTTGCGGGCCATCTCTCGGATGAGCGGCTCTGTGAAGGCGTTGGCGAGCGTTGAGAGGCCGATGAGCACGGTCGCGGGGACGGCCTTGATGACCTCCTCCAGACCGACGATACCGGCGGCGGAATGCAGCAGGGACGCCAGACGCTCCGCGGGCTGAGCGAAGGCGCGTTGCTCGGTCGAGAGGTCGGTTCGCCCGGCGTGCAGCAGCCCGCCGCGGTTCACGATGTAGAACCGTTCGCGGGCCTCACGCTCGGGCAGGCCATCCTCGACCATGGCGCGGCAGAGATAATCCGCCACGCCGATGCCCGCGGAGCCGGCGCCAAGGATCACGACGTGCTGATCGCGGAGCGGGCGGCCCGTCACCGCGATGGCGCCAAGGATCGCGCCCAGCGTCACGGACGCGGTGCCCTGGATGTCGTCGTTGAAGCTCAGCACCTGGTCGCGATACTTGGAGAGCAGCGTATAGGCGATGCTGTTGGGGAAATCCTCCCATTGCACGCACGTGTTGGGGAGTTGCTTCTTGACAGCCTGGATGAACTGGTCGACGAAGTCGAAATACTCCTTGCCGGTAAGACGCTCGTGGCGCCAGCCTAGGTAGAGCGGGTCGCGCAGGCGGTCGGCGTTGTTGGTGCCGACGTCCAGCACAATGGGGAGGGTGCGATCGGGACGGATGCCGCCGATCAGCGTGTAGAGCGAGAGTTTGCCGATCGGGATTCCCAGGCCGCCGACGCCCTGATCGCCGATGCCGAGAATGCGTCCGCCGTCGGTGACGACAATGACGTCGATGTCCTTCCCGTAGCGGTTGGCGAGCATCTCGGGGATGCGATCGCGGAGGGGATAGGAGATGAACAGGCCGCGCGGACGACGGTAGATGTGGGAGAACTGCTCGCACGCCGCGGCGACGTGGGGCGTGTAAACGATGGGCATCATCTCTTCGACGTGGTCGACGAGCAGGCGATAGAAGAGGACTTCGTTGGTATCCTGGAGCGCGCGGAGATAGATGTGCTTGTCGAGCGGAGTGGCGCGGGTCTCAAAGGCTTCGTACGCGCGGGCGGTTTGCTCCTCAAGCGTTTCGACCTGAGGCGGAAGCAGGCCGGTGAGGCCGAGCTCGGAGCGTTCTTCCTCGGTGAAGGCGGTGCCCTTGGTGCGGAAGGGATTGTCGAGCAGGGCGTGTCCGCGGCGATAGGAGCTGGCTTTGGGTTCGGGGACGGTCAGCATGGGGAGACCCTCTGAGGGAGGTCTCGCCAGGGGGCGACGGCCGCGAGAGCGGGACCACATGAGACGGTAGTCGGCGCGCCGTCGCATTCAACGGAATCTTCGTGACACGGATGATCGCCCGGCTGTTGGAACGATCATGTGAACGATCGGAGTGGCTTCACCGACGAACAAGTTGCGAGCGAGGCTCATGCCCGACGCGTGCGGCGTGAGAGCAGACCTGAAATCAACAAGAGCAGGGCGGGCGAGGAAAGGATGGCGAAGTACGGGCCTTTGGGCACGGTCTGGCCGACCACGATGAACATGAAGTAGAAGGTCGCGAGGCTTGAGAGCGCGATGGCGGCTCCGAGGAGTTCGCGCCAGAGCCCAAGGAGCAGGCCGAACGCCACGCCGAGCGGGAAAAACGCAACGCCGAGCCACTCGCGGCCGGTGGGTTGCTCGCGCGAGGCAAGGAGGATGAGGGGCAGCGTGGCGCCGACGGCCAGGGAGCTGAGCTTTGCGAGCCAGCGGAGCGCAATGAACGCGGCGTGCGGGCGTGGCGGCGTCGCGCCGTGCGCGATGGCTGCGGAGGGCGGCTTGGTGCGGTCGGCGGGCGGGCTCATTGCGTTAGTATATGCTAGCTTTGTTCGATGGGCCATGCTCGCTAGCCTTGTGGCCATGAGGCGAAAGCTTGCCGCCGACCTTGCCGTTTCGATCCCCCCGCCGCCCGGCGATTCGGGAGCTCGGAGGGTCACGCGTGCGGATGCTGAGGCGCTGGCCCACTTGATGCTGGGCGCGTATCGCGGCACGATCGACGATGGCGGCGAGACGCTGGACGATGCGAGGGGCGAGGTGGTGAAGACACTCACGGGCGGTTACGGCGCCTTTGACTTCGAGGCGTCGGAGGTGATCGAGCGCGAAGGCGTGGTGGTCGCGGGCACGATCGTCACGCACTACGAGAGGCTGCCAATGATCGCGTTCTCACTGACGCGGCCGGAGTGGCGGAGGCAGGGGCTGGCGCGGGGCGGTTTGCTTCGCGTGATGCATCGGCTGGCGCGGGCGAGGCACGCGCGGGTGCAGTTGGCGGTAACGTGCGGGAACACGCCCGCGGAGCGTTTGTACGAGAGCCTGGGATTCACCGACGTGTAGGTTGCGTCGCGAGGATGGGGCCGGCACCGGACTGGCGGCGCGCCGGCGGGTGGTGATTTCCCGGTTGTTTGTTGGGGGAACGCGAAAATCACTTCATCCGGCGGTTTATGGTCGGGTGCGGGGGGCGTGCGCCCTACAGTCGCGGGTTCGAACTGATGCCGCCTATTGGCAGAGGGCGAGCGATGGGAGCGCCCCTTGATGTTGCCACGACTGATCCAGGGAGGGATGGGCGTGGGCGTCTCCGGGTGGGCGCTGGCGCGAGAAACATCAAGGCACGGGGCGCTCGGCGTGGTTTCGGGCACGGTGATCGACACGCTCCTCGTGCGCCGGCTGGCGATGGGCGATCCGGGCGGGCACCTGCGGCGGGCGATGGCGGCGTTTCCGGTGCCGGAGGTCGCGGCGCGGGTGCTCGATCGGTACTTTCGCGAGCGACCGGACGAGGCGAGGCCGGCATCAAGCCCGGATGACAATGAGGGCGGGTCGGACTCGGCGTCGGGATCGGAGCCGGGCCAGCGATTCAAGCTTGCGTCGATGCTCAGGGCCAAGGCGACACCGGAGCGGGAGTGGCTGCTCGTGCTCGCCAACTTCGTCGAGGTATACCTCGCGAAGGAGGGGCACGGCGGGGTGGTGGGCATCAACTACCTGCACAAGGTGCAGTTTCCGACGCTGCCGAGCCTGTACGGCGCGATGCTGGCGGGCGTCGACGTGGTGCTCATGGGGGCGGGCATCCCGGGTGACATTCCGCCGGTGATCGACAGCCTGAGCCGGCACGAGGCGGCGAGCGTGTGGCTGGACGTTCTCGACGCGGGCGACCAGAAGTACGCGCTCACGTTTGATCCTCGGGCGGTGTGGGAAGGCAAGCAGATGGGCTGCGCCGCGCGGCGCCCCCCCGTGCTGCGCAAGCCGAGCTTTCTGGCGATCGTTTCGTCGGCCACGCTGGCGCGGGCGCTGCTGAAGAAGGCGCCGGGCGGGATCGATGGCTTCGTGGTCGAGGCGCCGATCGCGGGTGGGCACAACGCTCCGCCGCGCGGCGTTCAGCAACTTTCGGTGCGCGGCGAGCCGATCTACGGCGAGCGCGACGTGGTGGACATGGCGCAGATGGCGGCGCTGGGCTCGCCTTTCTGGATGGCGGGCGGGTGCGCGTCGCGCGAGCGATTCTCGGAGGTGATCGCGGGCGGGGCTCGGGGCATCCAGGTGGGGACGGCGTTCGCGTTCTGCGATGAATCGGGGCTGGACCCGGAGCTTCGGCGCGGGTTCCTGGCGAGGCTGCTCCGCGGCGAGGCGGACGTGTTCACCGATCCGCTCGCGTCGCCCACCAATTTCCCGTTCAAGGTGGCGTCGATGGGGGATTCGCTTTCGGAGGCGGGCGTGTACGAGGATCGCCCGCGGCTGTGCGACCTTGGGTACCTGCGTCGAGCCTGCCGCAAGCCCGACGGAACGCTGGACTATCGCTGCCCGGCGGAGCCGGTCGAGGACTATGTGAGCAAGGGCGGGGCGATTGAGGACACGGTGGGGCGCAAGTGCCTGTGCAATGCGCTGGTCGCGAATCTGGGATTGGGCCAGCGCCGACCGGACACGTACGAGGAGCCGCCGCTGCTCACGGCGGGCAACGACCTGGATTGCATCCGGCCGTTCATCACACCCGAGAAGTTGAGCTATCACGCGCGGGACGTGATCGAGGCGTTGGTTCCAGCGGAGTACCGGGTCATCGTGTGTGCTGGCGCCGGGACGGTCGCGACAGAGGGCTCGCGCTGATCGAGCGGTTCTGAATCGGATGCGGGGCCGCTGGGAGATCGCAGAAAGGCGGCCCGGACCGTTCCCGCCGACCCGATGGGTCCGGCGTCCAAGGGCGCGGAAAGTGGGCGAATGGCGGCGGGGCGCGTTACCGGCAGCCCGTGCCGCAGCAGGCTTCGCAGCCGATGGCGCGCCAACCGAGGATCTCGATGTTGGGCGCGGCGTACTCGGATCGCACGGGTTCGTTGCGATAGAGGTCGGTGCTGAGGTACTTCTTGTTACTGTCGCAGAGGATGGTGGCGACGATTGCGTCATCGCCGAGCTCGTCGAGGAGCGTGTCGGCGCCGAGGACGTTGGCGCCGGAGGAGATGCCGAGGGCCAGTCCGACGCGCCCGAGCTTCTGCGTGGCGAGGATGGCGTCGCCGTCCCACACATCGACGATGGAGTCGAGCTCGGCGAGCTTGACGATGCTGGGGATGAACTCGTCGCTGATGCCCTGGATGCGGTGCGCGCCGACCTTATTGCCGGTGCGGAGGGTGGGCGAATTGGCGGGTTCGAGGGGATGGACGCGCGTGCCGGGCCAGTGGGCGCGGAGAGCGCGGCCCACGCCCATGACCGTGCCACCCGTGCCGACCCCCGCGACAAAGGCGGCGGCGCGGAGGCCCTGGCTTTCGAGCTGCGCGATGATCTCGGGGGCGGTGGTGCGTTCGTGGGCCTGGACGTTGGCGGGGTTGTCGAATTGATGGGGAAGGAAGACGCGGCGTCCGGCGGCGGCCTCACTCCGTGCGAACTCGTCGGCCAAGGCGATGCTCCCCTTGAAGCCGCCCTGCTCGTGCGAGACCGGTACGACCTCCGCGCCCATCGATTGGATGAGCATCACGCGCTCGCGGCTCATCCAGTCGGGCATGTAAATGCGGACGGGATGACCGAGGGCGCGGCCCATGGCGGAGAAGGAGATGCCCGTGTTGCCGCTGGTCGCCTCGGCGATGGTGTCGCCGGGGCGAAGTTCGCCGCGTTGATAGGCGGCGCGGATGATCCAGAGTGCCATGCGGTCCTTGACGGAGCCGGTCATGTTCTTCTGCTCGTACTTGCCGAAGACGCGACGATCACGACCGCGCGAGCGGTATCGGATCTCGATGAGGGGCGTGCGACCGACCATGGCGGCGAGGGCGTCGAGCTTGAACCACTCGGGCCCGGAACAACTGAACGGATTGCACCCAGCCTGAGAACGCGTTTGTGTCATGAGTCCCGCCCGCGCGAACAGTTCGAATCGGACCTCGTCGTCCAGACACAGGATAGCTCGCGGCGACTTACTCCGATGCCCGTTTCACTACGTGCGCGATTGATTCTCCGCGAGAGAGCCCGATTACCGGGGCCCGACAGGGCCGAGCTTGGCAGCGCCCACGGTCAGTTCGGCGTGACGGGCCTGATCGATCAGCGACGAGCACCTCGCCTCGATCACCTCGGGCGCGACAGTCTCGCTGCTCGTGCCCTCTTCTGTGACGCATTCGCGGTCGTCGATCGCGCCCAAGGGAGTGTTGATGAGGAAGGAATCGGAAACCTCGCCGTGAGCGGGGCGCCCGAATCGATCGGTGAGATACGAGGCAAGACCCGGGTAACGGCTCTTCCATGGCTCGCGGTCGACCGGCATCGCGGCAAAGGTCTTGTGGAGCGTCGATGTCGACGGGTCGCTGAGATGCTTGGCCATCCAGCCCACGCCACGCTTGTCAAAGTACATCGCCTTGCCGCACGCGACGAACGAGTTTCGCCGGATGGTGTTGTCGCGCCCGCCGCCGATCAGCATTCCCCAGTTGCAGTGAACGAAGAGGTTGTCCTCGACCGTGATGCCGCTGGCCATGTCGTCAAGGTAGACGGCGTTTTGATAGCGGGCGTCGCTCCCGCGGATCGAGTGGAACAAGTTGCCGCGGATCGCGGTGCCCTGCGCGGTCCAGTCGCGCCCGGTGTAGATCGCGCCGGCGTCGCCGGTTTCCAGCACCACATCGTGAATGTCGTTGCCCTCGATCACATGATCATTGCCCGAAAAGGTGATCGCGATATGCGGGAGGTCGGAAATGTGATTGCGGACGGCGCGATTGCCCACGCCGCTGATCGAGATTGCGGGGTTGTAGGTGCGGAGCACGCGACCGCAGCGCCGAAACGTGGAGTCCTCGACGCTGTTCCCGGCTGGAGTGAGCGTGATGCGATCGCCCCCGGATATCGCGACGCCGGCGCCGCCGACGTCCTGGAAGACGCAGTGTCGCACGCTCGATTCGCGGCCGTCGAGGGCGACGGCACGCGTGCCCAGATCGCGGAAGGTCACGTCGCGGATGACGAGCGATCGCACATCGTGCGTTTCGATCGCCGAGGCCCGCGAGCACTCAAACGTCAGGTCGGAGATTTCGCAGTTGCTGGCGGCGTCGAGCGTGATCATCGCCTCACTGAGAAGCGAGACTGCGCACTCGGCCGCAGCACCGCCGCCGGGGAGCCACGCATAGATCGTGCCGCGCGGCACGTCGATCCAGTATTCGCCCGGAGCGTCGAGTTCTTCGGGGAGGTTGGTCACCATGAACTTCGCATGCGACGTGAGGCCGTAGGTATGCGGGAGCGCGAGCGTGACCGTGCCGACGCTCGCGTCGACCTTGGCGATGGGGATCTGCTCGTCGGCCCAGTCCCAGCACCAATAGCCGAGCGCCCACACGTCGCCGGCGTTGGCCCATCGGGCGAGGCGATCCTTGTCATTCATGCGGAACACGCCACCACGTGGCGCTTCGACCTTCCGTTCCGCGACGGGAACATCGTCCGCGGCGTCGCGCAGGGCGGAGCCTCGATCGACCAGTTCATCGATCTGGGCGAAGCCCTGATTCGGCCATCGCGCGGGCGTGAGTGCGGCCCCACCGACGAAGACCTCGCTGCGCGTCGCGGAGACTCCTATGCCGTGCCCGCTGTGTACAGGGCCCGCGAGCCCGCCGCTCCAGCCCGTGAGCGATTCAGGCGGAAGCGCGAGCATGACGACGTGCGACTTCGCGGAGTCGGGCAAGCGTGCGACGAGCGCGGCGTCGGGCGCACTCCACCGCGGCGTATCGAGGACGACGCCGCCCACGAGCCTCGCACCGGCGGTTGCGCCACGGATGACGACGCGGCCAAGTTCCTTGCCGATTCGCACGCCGTGCTTCAGCACATGAACGCCCGGCACGAGCGTGATTTCGACGGTGTTCGAAGCAGGTGGGTGCTTGGCGGCATAGTCGACCGCGTCGGCCAGCGACGCCACGCGGGCCGTCTCATTGGCGTCTTTCGCTTGGCCAGCCGCGGGATCAACGAGTATCCGGAGGGGCGGGTCATTGGAAAACGCGAGAGCCGGCAGGCCCCCGAGCGCCAAAGCCACGATGGCGGACCAGCCCGAGCGATGAAGGTGGTCGGTGCGTCGCGTCGCCATCGAGAGCCCTTTCGAGAGACTGTCAATCTACCACGATGGCGAGAATCTCTGGCGAGTTTTCGGACTCCACAGGACGTTGTTAGGGCATGAAAAACCTCAGCAGGACAAGCCGGATTCTCTTGTGCGGACTTATCCAGACGACTATGATCTTGGCACGCCGGGTACGGTTCGACGCAATCCGGCAAGAGAGTTGAGAGACTGAGAGACCCAGGGGCCTGAGAAACCCCGGCATTGAGACAGTGAGGGCAATTCAGAGTTCAACGGCTGTTTCCATGGCCATGCTGTGGCGCCCTCGTGGGACCACCCGCGGCCAGAGTTCCGTTCCGTTCTAAAGATGAGGAGAGACACTATGAAGAAGTTCGTTTTCGGCGTCGCGCTCGTTGCGGCCGCGGGCATGGCTCATGCCGCGATCAACAACACGGGCAACTGGTATGGCAACGTGGGCGGGCAGATGCACGCGCGGGCGTTCGGTGGCGTGACGGCGGCGAGCGGGAACTGGAGCCTTGGCGGTCTTCCGGCCGGGGCGACGATCGAGGCCGCGTATGTTCACTGCAACGACTGGTTCAACAGCGGCTCGGCCCTGACGCTGAGCTTCAACGGCGGTGCTGGCGTGTCGCAGACGGCGTATGAATCAGCGGGCGTCAACAGCCTCTTCGACTATCGCTGGGACGTGACGAGCATGATCACGGGCAACGGCGGGTACAACTTCGACATCCGTGGCGGCAGCCTGATCTACATGGCGTCGCTCCACGTGGTCTTCAGCCACGCCAGCCTGTCGGCGGGCTCGGTCCACACCTACGAGGGCGCCGAAGAGGTCGGCGAAGGACACTCGTTCGACACCTATTCGTTCAACCTCCTGAACGCGGCGGCGGGCCCGGCCTACTTCCAGATGGTGACGCAGGCCGACGACACCAACACGACCGGCGAGGAGATCTTCTACAACGGGATCAAGGTCGCGGGGCCGCTTGACAACAACCTCGGGCAGTTTGCCTCGCGCATCCAGTCCCCGGTCGTGAACAACGGCGTGGCGGAGAATATTCACGTCGACACGTACGGCGATTGGTTCGGCATGCACGTCGCGATGGTCACCACGACGCTTCCGACGCCGGGCGCCGCGGCGCTCCTGGGCGTGGCGGGCCTGATGGCTTCGCGTCGTCGCCGCTGAGCGATGGATGATGGCTTGATTTGAATGAAGCACCCCGGTCGAAAGGCCGGGGTGCTTTGTTTGTTGGCGGCGGTGTGACGGTCAAGGCGAATCGATCGGGAGAGGATTTGCTCGGAGGAAAGCGTCAAGAGCAGAGCCGCGGCAATCGGCAATAGGAACCACTGAACAATTCGAGTTCAGCCGCGAGGTCCGCTTCCAGTGGGCTGAAAAACCGCCTCGGAGAGGCGGGCCACCAAATACTCAGAGGTTCCAATAGGCAATGGGAACGCGCGCTGCTTGAATCAAGGCCGCGCTAGTCGCGGTACTTCACATGGCAGTCCTTGCACGACGCGCCGACGGCCTTGAACCTTGATGAGAGTTGGTCGGTGAGGGAGGTTGCGAGCGGGCCGGATTTGTTGGGCGTGCCAGAGTTGGCGGTGGTCAGCATGTCTTCGAGTTGCTGCGCGAGCTCGGCGTTGGACTTCAGGCCCTGGGCGAATCCGGCGGGCTTGGATGCCGCGCGATCACCGATTGATAGGACGCGCAGGATGTCGGCCATGCGCCCGGCCTCGG
>JADYYE010000052.1 GCA_020853815.1 Phycisphaerales bacterium | reverse complement strand
GCTGACATGGCGCGCGGGGTGTCTTGGTGGGTCGGCGCTCCGCGCCGACATCTTCTCGCTCTACGGCCCTCATCGCGCGACGAGCGATGGAGAGAAGGAAGGCGTCGGCACGGAGTGCCGACCTACCAGGAGCGACCGATGAGACGCCTGCTCATCTCGCTGACGATGCTCGCCGCGGGCCAGGCCGCCCTCGCCCAGCCGTGGAGCTTCACCAAGATCGTGGACTCCAAGACCGTGATCCCCGGCAGCGCCGAGAAGTTTGACGGCGCGGATTCCCTTCAGTACGTCAGCGTCTACGCCGATCGCGTTGCGTTCCGCGGTCAGAGCAAATCAGCTCTCCACTTCGGCGTCTACGAGTGGCAGAACGGCGTCGGACGAGCGATCGCGGATCACTCCGACTTCGTTCCCGGCACCAACGACGTCTTCTACGGGTTTCAACAGGTGTATTCTACCGCCGATGGTGTGACGTTTTCTGGAGGAAACAACGATAACGGCGGCATTTTCTTTGGAGATGGGACCGCACTCGGACACGTCGCCGATCGTCGCGACAACATCCCAGACGGGAACGGGAAGTTCACCGGAATCGATGTTCACCATCACACCGTGGGGACCTCGACGGTCTTTGCCGGCCGAAATGACGCGAGCGCGCTGCCCTCCGGCGTCTACCGCAGCGACGACGGCGTGCTCTCACGCATCGCCGACAAGACCATGAGCCCGCCGGGGCGCTCGGAACTCTTCAGCGCCATGCTGTCATGGTCGCTCGACGGCAATGCGACGCTCTTCACCGCCGAGACCGCGTCGGGCTACCGCGCCCTCATGCGCAGCGTCAACGGCCAAATCACCACGCTGGTAGACACCGAGCAGATGTGGTCCGACGGCAACCACTTCAACGGCCTCGGGCACATCCGAATCTCGGGCGGTAACACCGCGTTCCGCTCGATGACCGACGATTTCACCACGCGCCTATACAAGCTCACCGACCACGGGATCGACCTGCTCGTCGATGTCTCCATGCCGCCCCCTGACGGCTCGTCACCGACCTATGGCGGGGTCGTTGACTTCGCCTACGCGAACGACACGCTCGTCTTCGAGGCCGGGAACGGCGCGATGTACACCGACTTCGGCGGGAGCATGTCGCGCGTCATCGGCCCCGGCGACACGCTCGACGGCAAGAAGATTCTCAACCTCACGTTCTACGAGCACGGCTTCGACGGCACCACCGCCGCGTTCTGGGTGATCTTCGAGGGCGATAGCTCGTTCTCCCACGACCTCGCGATCTACACCGTCACGATCCCCGCGCCCGGCGCCGCGGGGCTCGTGTTCTCCTGCACGATGTTGGCCCTCGGCCGCAGGCGGCGGGCGGTGTTCATGGCGAGTCGCCGGCGACGCTGATCTCCTGCCGCGGGCGGTCCTCGGCGATCGCGAACTCCTGAACTTCACGCCGCGGGCTTGTCGGACTCGTTGGTCGCGGGCGCGGCGGGCTGGGAATCGGCGGGCTGGGAATCGGCGGGCTGAGCATCTGCGGCCTGGGATTGGGCGGCCTTCTCTGCCTGGAGCGCACGCTCGGGGAACGCGGTCTTTTCCATCTCGAGCACCCACGTTTCGAGCGGTTCGTAGCGCAGCAGGTCAAGCCTGAGCTCCTGGCCGCCGAGCTGCGCGTGCGACGCCTTGATCTTCAGGAAGATGAGGAACTTGTCCCAGCGGCGTTTGTCGAAGTCCTCGACGTCGGCGGGCGTGAGCGAAGCGCCGCCGGGCAGACCGAGCGCCTGGGTCGATGGGTTCCAGGTGTAGGTTTTTCCCTTGACCATGACGATGAGGAGGAGGAGCCAGGCGGTGGCGCCGTAGCCGGCGAAGGTGATGCCCCACTGGAGCGGAAGGTCCCACGCCGCGAGGGGCTCGCTCGGGGTCTTTTTGGCCCAGACCTCTTCGAGCTGGGACTTGCGCCCGCGCGGATCGGCGATGGTGGTGTGCTCGGGGCTGGCGCGCCCGATGGTGTCGAGGGCGTTCAGCCATTGAAGGCGAGCGCCGTCGGCGGCGCTGGTGAGCTGTTGCTGCTTATTTCTTTCCCTGAGCTTGGCGAGTTCGCCGGCGGGGTCCGCGATCGAGGCGGCGTCGAGCGAGCGATTCTGTTCGGCGGCGCGGAGGTATTCGAGCTCGAGCTTCTCGGCGACGTTGATGCCGCGCTTCGGATAGGCGATGACGGCGTCAAAGAGGCCCCAGCAGCCGAAGATGAAGACGAAGATGGCGAAGCCGATGGTTCGGACGAGCCACTTCTTGCTGACCTTGGTCTGGAGCGTGCCGGGATTGTCGGCGGTGTTGGTCTCGGTCATGGCGGGCTCCGCGGGCGCCGGGAACGGCGCGAGTTGATCGGGGAAAACGGCCGAACTAGATCGACGAAGTTTCGTCGTGGACGTGATCGAGGGCGGCGTTCCACCACAAGTCGGCCCAACGGCGGCCGTCAGGAGTGGCGACAAGGGCCGAGAACCCGCCCTCGGCGACGCGCCGGAGGGGGATTTTCGGGTAAGGACGCCCGGAGGCGAGCGCGCCCGTCAGCCAATGGGAATGAGCCAGGCGCATCTGCTCGGCCCGGGAGGGGAGGTCGGATCGATGGAACGGCCACCAGATCATGCGCCGTGATCGTATCGCAAATCCGGCGATGGCTCAGATCTCCAGCGGCACGCCGGTCTCCGAGTAGCTCCAGACTTCGCTTGGCGAGAACAGGAAATCGAAAACGACGAGTTCGCGGTCGGAGTTTGAGCTTCGGCCCGCCAGGTGCAGGCGGCTGCCGGAGGACGACGAGCCGAGGGGCATGGACATGGCGGGGGCGGAGCTGTCCGGCGTCAGGTCGCGCCAGTTCTGGTTGGTGGGGGTCCAGCGGAGCATGTGGAGCTTGCTGGAGTTATCGAGGAACGCCATGTTGATTCCGCCGTCCGTGCTGACGACGACCTCGAGCGCCTGGGACACGACCGTGGACGAGCCCGCGGCGCCAAGAATGTCGGAGACGATCCATTCGCCGCCCATGCCGGGGGCCCACCAGTACGTGTAGATCTTGTTGTCGGCGGTCTTTCCGCCGATGTTCAGCCCGCCCCAGGGGGTGACGTAGGCGTCGAGCTGCCCGCGGAGCGTTGGCCCGCTGAACTGCGTGGTCATGTTAAGGGTCTGCCATGTGGAGAGTCCGGGCGCCCACCAATAGGTGATGACTTCGTTGCTGGAGTTGAGGCCGGCGATGTTCAGGCCGTCCCATCCGGTGACAAAGGCGGTGAGCCCGCCGGTCATGGTGGGTCCGCTGAAGAGGTCGGTGAGATCGGAGAACTGCCAGGTGGTGGTGGTACCGGGGACGAACCAGTAGTTGATGGAATGCCCGCGCTGATCGAGCCCGGCGATGTGGATGGCGCCCCAGCTCGGGGAATAGGCGGTCAGATCGCCGGTGAGGCCGGGCGCGCTGATGAGCGCGGTGAGGTCGGTGCCGGTCCAGGTTCCGGTGTCGAGGTTGCTGGCGGTGAGCAGCCAGAGGTGGTGGTTCTGGTCGGTGAGGGCGAGGTGGACCGTGTCGGCCCAGGTGAACGGGGTCATATCGATGACGCGTCCGACGAATCCGGCCTTGGCCGCGAGGTTCTGGGTGCTGGCGACTCCGCCCGAATCGGACTGGACGCGGAGCATGGGCTGCTCGCCCTCGTCGAGATAGAACTCCAGCAGCTGATCGTCGAAGTCCACGCCGACGACGCGCTGGGTGAGGTTGCTGGCGGCGCGGGCCTTGAACTTGACGGCAAAGTCGGTGTCGAAGGTGGGCAGGTTGAAGGTGAGCGTGCCGCTGGAGACAAACTTGCCCGACACGGTGGAGGTGGCGACGGAGGTTCCGGCGGCGGTGCTCCAGACCTCGATGTCGATCACCTGGTCGGCGCGCAGGCCGGTGATGGTGACCACGCCGCTGGTGACGTCGCCGGCCTCGACGCGCGAGTCCTTCAGGATGTAGAGCACGCCCTGCGAGCCGTCGGAAACGCCCCAGGAAAGCAGCGACTGATCGGCGACCGCGTTGATGGTGCCGGTGGCGGTGAGGCGGCTGTTGAGGGTGCGGAAGTTGAAGTTGGCGTAGTCGAGCTGGAGCGTGCTGCTGGTGGCGAAGTTGGCGAAGGTCTTCTGAAGACTGCGCATGTTGGTGGTGAGGAGGTTGCCGTTGAACGTGAGTTCATCGGTCGTGATGCGCAGGCCCATGCCCGCCTGCCCGGACGCCAGGCCCGACCACATCATGGTGCGGAAGATGGCCTCGTCCTCGGCCTGGGTGAACTCGGAGGAGTACGCGGGCACTCCGCCCGGCCAATCCGTGCGCGTCATGCCCCACTCGGCGTTGATGATGGGGCGCCGGTGCTCGGCGTGCGTCATCCAGTAGCTCGTGATGGACGCGTTTTCGATCGCGGGTCGGATCGAGGTGTCGCTGTCGGGGTTGTTGATGGGTTCGTCGCTGGAGTTGGTGTAAAAGTGTGGGACGGCGGCGTCGAAGGACCGCGAGTAGAAGTCGGCGCGGGCCAGCGGGCCGCGTGGGTCCTGGGCGATCGTGCTGTTGAGCGTGAGTCGGCGCGGGTCCTGGGCCTTGGTGAAGTCGGCCAGGGCGGTGACCCACTGGGCGCGCCGGCGCATCTCGGTCTCGCGCCCGGCCTCGCTGTTGCCCTCGGAGTTCAGGGTCCATTCATAGCTGTCCCATTCGTTGAGGATCTCCCAGCCGATGAGGCGATGCGCGTAGGGCTTGAAGGCGGACTCGCCCAGCCAGGTGAAGAGCTGGGCCATGCGTGCCTTGGCCAGGTCGAGGACGGCGTCGGTCTGGAAGAAGTTGTTGATGTCGGTGAGCGGGCCGCCGTTGCTGGCGGACCAGGGGAACTCGGTGGCGAAGGCCTCGTCGAAGGAGAAGGTGTCGAAGGGGGAAAAGATGAGGTACATGTTGGTGCGGTCGGCCTGCTGGAGCGCGTTGAGCATGAACGCGCGCATGTTGGTGTTGTACGTCTGGGCCGGGAACTCGAGCCAGTAGGTGCCGTTGGGGAGCGACGGCGGGAACAACACGTTCTGCAGTTCCAGGAAGACGCGCATGGTGTTCACGCCGCTCGACAGGAGCGAATCAAAGTAGGGTCCGGCGGCGCCCTCGGCGGGTAGCGTCGAGTTGAAGTTGTGATATCCGCCGTTCGTGTTGTCCCACACCTGGCCCGGGAAGAGCGTGCGCGTGTAGCTCCAGGAAAGGCCCAGGTGGTCGCCGACGGGGATGAAGGGCGCGCCGGCCTCGGTGACAAGCGCGCGCCCCATGGGCGAGGGAACCACGCGCTTGCCGAACGACACGTCCTGCGACAGCGTCTGCGTCGTGAACGTGACGACATTGGAAAGATCGCCGAGGTTTCCCGCGGCGTCGACGGCCCGCACCGCGACGTAATACGTCGTCTGCGGCAGGAGCCCGACCAGGCGGAGCGATTCGGAGAGTCCCGCCAGGCGCGGCACATAGGCGTTGGCGAACTTGGTCGCGCCCAGCCAATCACCCACGGTCGAGATGGGATTCTCGCTGTACCGGATCTCGTAGGCCGAAACGTGGCCCGAGCTGCTGGTTGAGACGCCCGCGGGCGCGGTGAAAGTAAGAAAGGCCGAGTACCCCGAGACGTTGGCGCTGGCGAGGTTGCTGATCGCGGAGGGCTTGGAGGCGGCGGAAGGGTCGACGAACATGAGCGCGGCGTAATTCACCGGGCCGCGGATGCCGGCCTGGCTGGAGGCGTAGCTGGAATGAACACCCTGGATGTGGTCGTCGACGAAGGTGGGCGTCGTGAAGCGGTCGGAGGCATTGCGGTGGTCGGTGAAGTCGCGGGTCTGGCCTTCGTTGTCGAAGATGACGTCGAAGTTCATGCCGATGGTCTGGCCGTTGACGGGCGCCGACGCCAGGCCGATGGCTTCCCAGGGGAGGTACATCTCGGTGACCCAGCCGGTGTCGGTATCGGAGTTGTTGTTGACGGTGCCGTTACGGGTGGTGAGCCAGGTGAGGCCGGAGGGCATGACGCCGCCGTTGACGTCGGGCGCGCCGCCGGCGCCGTCGCCCTTGATGTGCTTCTTGAGCTGGATCGCGCCCTGGCCGAGGGTGGGGTCGGTGGGGTTGCCGAGGTTGACGCCAAAGGCGCGATCGCCGTCCTGAAGGTACTCATCGCGTGAGTTATCGGGATCGAAGTAGACGGTCATGGAATCGTCGGTCTCGATCTCGTAGCGGAGGGCGATGCCGGCGCCGCGCCCGTCGGACCAGAGCTGGGTGTCCTTGACGTCGAAGGCGACGTAAAGCCCGGTCGAGCTGTAGAGCAGCTTCATGGTGAGGGCGCTGTTGTTGCGATAGGGCTGGGCGCGCTCCACGCTGAAGGCCTTGGACCAATCGGCCTCGTTGAGCACGCCGTCGACCGTGACGCTCCCGGGAAGGGCGATCCACAGCGGGTTGTCGAGGGTCACGGGATCGGCCGCGAGCAGCTGGCGGGTCTCGAGGATGTCGAAGAAGTTGGCGGACGAGGGGAGGCGGCGGGTGGTCATGTCTCTCTCCAGGCGCGGACCCACGGAGGGCTGCCGCACACATCATGTCGGGCACCGGGGGTTCGGAGCGTGATTCCTTCGGTTGGGCGGGCGCGTCGGACTCCGAACCCGCCCGGCATTCATGGGGGATGTTACCAGCAAACAGGGCTGCTGTTCAAGGTCTGGTTGGGTGACTGGGTGGCGGGAGCGGATGGACTGACGTCGATTATCGGAACGAGCGGCGAGGGTGAGGTGAAGGGCCGGCGAAGCGTGCGTCAAAGGGGTCGCAAAGAGCGAAAAAAGGGTTGACCATACGGGGATTACCAGTACACTGACTATCGAGAGTAGAGACGGGACCCCTTGATTCGAGACTCGTGGGTTGACGCGCCAACATCGTGACGCCGTGTTTCCGTCGGCGTCGGTTTCCGCGATGCGTCGGCTTCCGAGGTTGTCGGACAAGTCCCATCGACAAGCTGTTTCCGCCGTCCCGGCATGGGCCGGTCGGTTGTGTTTCCGTTCCGCCCGGGGCCGTCGAGCCCCTGGACCGGGCGGCTCTGGGTGCGTGGGGCGAGATTGAGGAGAGACAGATATGAACAAGATTGCGATTCTGGCTTTGTTGGCCGCCACGGGCGTGGCCTCCGCGCACGAGACGCTGGTGATCACGTACGACGGCGGCTTCGGCGGGGGCGTGAACAATGTGTACAACGCCGTCCTGGGCGCTGATCCGATGGCCGAGCACCTGTACAACCCCGCGCCGGGCGCGGTG
Source organism: Phycisphaerales bacterium (assembly GCA_020853815.1). Lineage (GTDB taxonomy): Bacteria > Planctomycetota > Phycisphaerae > Phycisphaerales > UBA1924 > JABWBC01. The sequence continues at coordinate 5,104 of JADYYE010000052.1, read as the reverse complement.
GCGGCCTACCTCGCCAGCGAGGACGTCGACAACCTGTTCATCTTCGATATCACGACTTCCAACATGATGAGCTCGGCGGACGCGGCCGCGGTCGGCGCGTGGTACGACAGCTCCAAGAGCGCCGTCATCGACGGTCGCTCCTACGGCGTGTACTTCAACGGCGGCTCGGGCGGCGACGAAGATCGCTACATCCAGAACACCGCCAACTGGTTCATGAACAACGGCGGCGGGATGTGGATCGGCACCGACCACGAGCCCGACTGGACCGTGAACGGTAACCAGTATCTTGTCGCGGCGGGGTTCACGCCGATTATTGGTCTTGAAAACGGCCCCGCAACGGGCTGGAACGCCAGCCCGCTTTGGGATGGCGTCGTTGTATCGTCTCTTGATTGGTCGGGGGGAAGTGCTTGGACTGTCGGCCACACCCCCGTCGGCCTCCAGCCCAACGGCGTGACGCTGTCGAACATCCTCTATTCCGGCCCCGGCGATCCGATGATCTCGACCTACCTCGTCCCGGCTCCGGGCGCGGCCGGCGCGCTGGCCCTGGTCGGCCTCGCCGCCCTGCGTCGTCGCCGCTAAGTCACTTTCGCCGGGCACCTTGCCGGCGACCATACAACATGACCCTCTCAACCGCCGCTCGATCATCGGGCGGCGGTTGTTTTATGTATTTCCACATGAAGAATCCGTGAGATCGCGTGGGCGGAAAGATAAACGGTCATCTGGCCCACATCGGCGCACACCATGATTGGCGCAAGGCGACTTGTGGATAGGCTGTTCGGAAGCACGCGGGATTCGTTGGGTTTGCACGGCGTGGGAATCTGCTCCGCCGTTCGCGTGCAATTCGTGCGGCGCGGAGCGCCTTGGTTCACGGTTTGAGTTTGTAGATCGGTCGCGAGTTTCCACCCGAGCGGCGTGCGCCGCGCGGGTTCGCGTGCCGCCGGGAAGTTGACCCTCTGTTCCGGCGTGTGTTTGCACTTGTGGGGGCGTTGGAGAGATAGGACATGAGCAAGATTGCTGCATTGGCGTTGCTTGCCGTCGCCGGTTCCGCGCTGGCGGGCAACACGGTCGTGATCACATACGACGGCGGGTTCGGCGCGCAGGTCAACAACGTGTTCAACGCGGTTCAGGCCGTCGATCCGCTGGCGACTCACCTGTACAACCCCGCGCCGGGCGTGGTCGCGGCGTACATGGGCTCGAACAGCGTGGACAACCTGTTCATCTTTGACATCACGGCGTCCAACATGATGGGCGGCTCGGACGCGGCCGCGGTCGGCGCGTGGTACAACAGCTCCAAGAGCGCCGTCATCGACGGGCGCTCCTACGGCGTGTACTTCAATGGCACCAGCCTGGCGAGCGACGAGAGCAAGTACATCCAGAACACCGCCAACTGGTTCCAGAACAACGGCGGCGGGCTGTGGATCGGCACCGATCACAATCCCGACTGGACCAACAACGGCAACCAATACCTCGCCGCCGCCGGGTTCATGCAGATCATCGACATTGAGACCGGCGCTGCGACAGGCTTCAACCCAAGCCCGCTCTACGCCGGCGTGACCGTCTCCGGCCTCGACTGGTCCGGCTCCGGCTGGTCGGTCGGGCACACGCCCGTCGGCCTCCAGCCCAACGGCGTGATGCTCTCCAACATCCTCTACGCCGGCCCCGGCGACCCCATGATCTCGACGTCGCTCGTCCCCGCCCCCGGCGCGGCCGGCGCGCTCGCGCTGGTCGGCATCGCCGCCCTGCGTCGGCGTCGCTAAGTCCGTTTCGCATCGGCTGAAAGCCGATGACGTTGCTGCGTGCTCTCACACTGTCGCTCTCGAAAGGGAGCGGCGGTTGTTTTTGGAAGTCACGAAGTCACGAAGTCACGAAGTCACGAAGTCACGAAGTCACGAAGTCACGAAGTCACGAAGTCACGAAGTCACGAAGAAAAGGCACCCTTCCTGACGGTCGGGCTCCTGATCGCAATTTGCGCAGCGAAGTGATCGGAGGGCGCGTCGGGGACGCATCGGGACCGTCTGGGACGAGCGGGGTGGGCGGTTCGTCGGAGGGGTTTCCAGGGCCGTAGGATTGGCCGAGCGCACTTCCGCACTTCACAGAGCGCTCGGAGGTTGATCCGTGAGCAAGCCGATTTTTCGTGAGCGGGCGTCGAAGATTCTCTCCGATCTCAAGAGCGGCGGTCAGTTCAAGTTCCTGCGCGAGCTTCAGTCGCCCATGGACGCCGTCGTCAAGATCAAGGGCTACGGCGATTGCGTCTGCTTCTGCTCCAACAACTATCTCGGCCTGGCCAATCACCCCGAGGTCGTCGAGGCGGGCCTGAAGGGCCTGCGCGACTTCGGCGCGGGCACGGCCAGCGTTCGCTTCATCTGCGGCTCGTTCACGCCCCACGAACAGCTCGAGCACATCATCGCCACCTACATGGGCACGCAGTCCGCGTACACGTTCGTCTCGTGCTGGAACGCCAACGAGGCGATCTTTCCCACGCTCTGCGAACCCGGCGACATGCTGATCTCCGACGAGCTGAACCACGCCTCGATCATCGACTCCGTGCGCCTCGCGACCGTCATCAAGAAGGGCCTGCTCAAGGGCATCTACAAGAACAACAAGCTCACCGGCGAGGCGAGCCTCGAGGAGGCGCTCGACAAGGCGAGCAGGAACCCCGAGGTGACCGGGCAGATCTGGGTCGTCACCGACGGCGTGTTCAGCATGGAGGGCTCCATCGCCGACCTGCCCGCGATGCGGAAGCTCTGCGATCGATTCGGCGCGATCCTGGTCGTCGATGATTCGCACGGGCACGGCGTGATGGGCGCCAAGGGGCACGGCACGCACGAGCACTGGGATATGTTCGGGCCCGGCGCGAGGAACGGGCACGTCGATCTCTTCTCGGGCACGCTGGGCAAGACCCTGGGCGGGGCCGCCGGCGGGTTCGTCGCGGGCGAACGCGACATGGTGGAGCTGATGGTGCAGCGCGGGAGGCCGACGCTCTTCTCCAACGCGCTGCCGGTGAGCGTGGCGTGCAGCGCCAGCAAGGCGATCGAGATCGTGATGCGCGAGCCGCAGCGCGTTCAGAAGCTGAAGGACAACGTGAAGTACGCGCGGACGAAGATCCGCGAGGCGGGCTTTGATGTGCTGGAGTCGCCGACGGCGATCTGCCCGATCATCGTTCACGACACCGCCAAGGCGATCGCCATGAGCAAGCGACTGCTCGAACTCGGCGTGTTCGTGATCGGGTTCGGCTACCCGGTCGTGCCCGAGGGGCACGCTCGCCTCCGCGTGCAGATCTCCGCGGCCCACGAAACGTCGCACATCGATGCGCTGATCGGCGCGCTGAAGAAGCTGTAGAGGAAGTCACGAAGTCACGAAGTCACGAAGTCACGAAGTCACGAAGCCACGAAGTCACGAAGCCACGAAGTCACGAAGACAATACGCTGGGAGTCGGGAGACTCCACGAAGCGCCCCGGCGGCTACCGCCTCGGATTTCGCCATGAGCTGGCGCGGCGGGGCTGATTGCCCGAAGGGCCGATCGGGCCGGGGCGCGGGGCGCCGTTCGAAGGCGGCGCGACATTTGGCGGCGTGCCATTGGCCGGCGCGGCGTCGGGCGCACTCGGGTTGGCGGGATCGGGCGCCTGGCCGCCGGCGTCGGTTGATTCTCGCGCGGATTGATCAGAGTTCGCGGGCGCGGGCGGTGTGGCGATCGAAGAGCCGGTCGAGCGTGCGGTGTTGTCATCGCCCGTGGTTTTCGGTGGCGTGGCCGGCGCGCCGGCGATTGGCGCGGCGATGGAGGGCGCTTCGCCGCCGGCGTCTTCCCGGCCGGGTTCATTCGAACGAGTTTCGCCCGCGCGTCCTTCGCCGATGCGGGCAAAGACCATGCGCCCCGCGGAGGTCTGGAGCGTGGACGCGACCGTCGCGACGACCTCGCGCCCGATCGCGCCCGCGCCGTCTTCGATCACGACCATCATGCCGTCTTCGAGATAGCCCACGGCCTGGCCGGGCTGCTCGCCCGCGCGCACGGGCGTGATGGTCAGGGTTTGGCCGACGATCACGGCGGGGCGCAGGGCGCTGGCCAGGTCGTGCATGTTGAGGGATTGCACGCCCTGGATGGCGGCGACGCGGGCCAGCCCGGTGTCGGTGGTGACGATGGTGGATTGCGTCTGCCGCGCGAGTTCGACCAGCATCTGGTCAACGCCGGTGCCGGGGACGGTGGAGGATTGGAGCGAAACCTCGACCGATGCGGTGCGCTGGAGCTTGGCGATGGAGTCCAGGCCGCGCCGCCCGCGCTGGCGCTTGGCGCGGTCGGAGTTGTCGGCCAGGAGCTGCAATTCGGCGACGACGAAGCTGGGGATGACGATGGGGGCGTGGATCAGGCCGGTCTGCGCGACCTCGACGAAGCGGGCGTCGATGAGGGCGGAGGAATCCAGGAGCATGGGGCGCTGCCCGCGGAATTGCTTGGAGAACTCGACGTAAGGGATGACGAGTCGGAAATCGTCCTGGGTCTGGAGGACGATGGTGACGCCGAGATAGCAGAAGGAAATGCCCAGGAGGATCTTGACCATGGAGGTCCAGGCGGGCGGCAGGCCGTAGCCCTTCTCGACCAGGTCCATGAGGAACGAGACCACGACCGTGGCGAGGAGTCCGATGAGCAGGCCCATGGAGACGCCGGTGACGGTGGCGATTTTTTTGGAAGGGGTGAGGAGGTCGAGGGTGATGAAGACGGCGGCCAGGGCGGCGGCCAGGCCGATGGTCAGGTACCAGAGCTGGACAAGTTCGCGTTCGTCGGCGGCGGAATCGGGGCGGACGACCAGCAGGCGGACGAGAGTGACCGAGACCATGGCGACGCAGAAAACGATGCGCATGGCGCTGACAAGGACCGCGCGTCGGCGGCGTGCCTGGGCCAGGGGGTCGGTCGGCTGGGCGGGGTTGTGGGTTGGATCGGTCACCATGAGGAGTGTACCGGCGGGCGGGTGGGGCGTATGCTGTCCCGGCCTCCCCGAGGTCGACGGCCGGGCCCGGTGCACGGATGGCCCGTGAACCTGGTCAGGGCTTGACCGCAGCAGCCATAAGCGGCCGTCGTCCGGTGCCGCCGGTGTCCTGGCCGTCGACCCCGGGG
>JADYYE010000235.1 GCA_020853815.1 Phycisphaerales bacterium | reverse complement strand
TTTCACAGAAGTACGCACCAACGGCAACTGTCCGTTCAACTACGTGCTCACCCGTACCTGGACGATCACCGACGCCGCCGGCAACCAACGCATCCACGTACAAAAAGTGACCGTACGTGATACCAAAGCGCCTGTTGCTATATGCAAAGCCGCCACGGTAACGCTGGATAAATTCGGCAACGCCACCATCACGGCAGCCGATGTAAACAACGGTTCGACGGACAACTGCACGGCGCAAGCCAACCTGACGCTGTCGGTTAGCCCAAGCGCCTTCACCTGCGCCAATCTCGGCGCCAACGTGGTGACGCTTACGGTGACGGACCAGTGCGGCAACGCCTCTACCTGCACGGCTATCGTAACGGTACAGGAAGGTATCGGCGCCTGCACGCCGCAGTTCTCGGTGAAAACGACCTGCATGAACAACGCCACCGACCTGGACAACGGCCAGTTTATGGATGTGATCACGGTACGCGCCGTGGCCGGCCAAACCTGGACGCTGACGACCAACACCGGCTTGTTCGCTACCACGAGCGCCGCGCCGCCGGCTGCACCGACGGCCCTGACGAACGGCACGGCCCTGGTGATGGGCTCGGCCGACGGCATCGACAACGACGGCGACGGCACGACGGATGAAGCCGACGAAATGATCTACTACACGCTCAAAGGTCTGCACGTAGACGCCGTGGGTTATGCCGTAACCATTGGCAATAGCCAGGGCCAAACGGGCACGATCAGCAATAAAGGCTACTACCCGAACCCGTACTTCAAAAACCTGTACGATCCGTTCTGTATCGAAACCGAACCGTTTGTGATCGAAGTAGGGGAGTACAACAATGCACAGGGTGTGGTCACGCAGATCATGGTGAACGGCGTGGCAACAAATATCTTCGATGCCAAAGCGCTGGGCTTAGGCTTCCATACGGTAATGGCTACCTTCGACGCCGGCTCAGCCACGACCAACCTGGTCATCAACGGCCAACTGGTAGGCGGTACCGACGCCCAGGCGCAAGCCGACCCGGGTTGCCAGCAGAAGATCACCAAGGTGATCCAGATTGTGAACACCCCGACGGTGGTAGTATGTAACGACCTGGTGTACGTGTCGCTGGATGCGGATTGCGTCGAAGACATCACGCCGGACCAGGTGCTGGAAGGCACGTATGCCTGCTTCGACGACTACTCGGTGGTACTGACCTACCCGAACGGCACAAATACCTACAACCCGGCCAACCGGGTGGATGCCACGCATATCGGCAAGTTCCTGAACTACACCCTGGTACACGCCACAACAGGTAATATGTGCTGGGGCCAGATCAAAGTGGAAGACAAACTGGCGCCGATTCTGGACTGCCCGGCCGATATTACGGTGGCCTGCAGCGAATCGACGGAGGTTTTCCACACGGGTAATGTCGGTATCGACGATTGCAGCACGACGACAACGCAGTTAGACGACGATATACTGGATAACGGCGATTGCTCCAGCCCACGCGCCATCATCACCCGCACGTTCTTCGTGACGGACAAATGGGGCAACCAGGCCGCCTGCACGCAAACGATCACGGTCATTCCGTTCGACCTGAACGACGTGGTGTTCCCGGCTGACATTACGGTAAACTGCGAAAGCGTTTACCTGAACCCGGCGGCTACCGCCCCGGCCAACGCCGGCGCGCCGAGCATCAACGGCGCTTCCATCGTGGGCAGCGTGTTGTGCGACGCCAAAGTGAACTTCACCGACACGTATTTCGACGGCTGCGAAGGCACCTATACCATCCTGCGCACCTGGAGCGTGCTGAGCGATTGCCTGCCGGTAGGCAGCAATAACCCGGTGACGAAAGTGCAACGGATTGAAGTGGAAGACAAAGCCGGTCCGCAGTTTGCCTGCCCGGGCGATGTGACGGTATCGGTCGATCCTTTCGGCTGCTGCGCCACGGCTGCCCTGCCCGACATGATCGTGTCGGAAGGTTGCTCGAGCATCAAAACGTTGGAAGCCAAAGTGACGGGTACCGACCCGGCCACCGGCAACGTGATCACCTTCACGGTACAAGGCCACTTAGGCGACTTTGCCGGCAACAACTACTGGCACCCGGACACGCTGGCGATCTTCCCGTACACACAGTGTCTGCCCATGGGCGTGTACACCCTGCGTTACACGGCTGAAGACGGCTGCGGCAATATCTCGACCTGCGAGTTCCAGATGACGATCGCCGACCTTGTGCCGCCGGTATCTGCTTGCGACGAGTTCACACAGGTCGCCCTGGGCGGAAACGGCGAAGCATTTGTGAATGCCGCGACCTTCGATGACGGCTCATACGACAACTGCGCACCGGTCACCTTCAAGGCCCGCCGCATGAACGCCAACGACTGCCAGACCGACACGGTGTTCCACGACCAGGTCAAGTTCTGCTGCGACGATATTAACGACACGATCCTGGTAGTCTTCCGCGTCTACGACGTACCGGTTCAACCCGGTGTGGTCG
>JADYYE010000234.1 GCA_020853815.1 Phycisphaerales bacterium | reverse complement strand
TGATCTGCCGCAGGCGTGGCGCTGGCCGGACGCACCCAGGCTTCCAGGCTGATCTGCACCGGACGCATCACCGACTGGTCAGCCACCTGCACGTAATCATTCACGCCATCAAAGCTGAAGGCCTGTCCCACCAGACCGGCGGTGAAGGCCACGCCGTTCATCAGCGCGCCGTTGTTGCCCGCGACCACTTCCGTCGCTCCGCTTTCACCCGGCCACCAGGCGGCGGCTCCGCTCAGTGCGGAAGGTCCGTAGCTCCAGGCGTAAGGCGCGGTGCCGCCCGTTGCCGCCAGATTCTGCGTGTAGGCCGCATACTGCGTCGCCGCAGGCAGCGTGGCCGGATTCACGGTCACGATGGCGTTGCTCAGCGTCAGCGTGTAGTTCTGCGTGCCGGAGCAGCCCATGCTGTCCGTGCTGCGCACCGTAAAGTAGTAGCTGCCAGGAACTGCCGAGGCGCCGGGCGTGCCGCTGATGACTCCGGCGCTGCTCATCGACATGCCATTCGGCAGGGCGCCGCTGCTGATCGCATACACATAGCCGCCCGAGCCGCCGCTGGAGGTCAGCGTCAGCGGATTGTAAGCCACATACTGCGTCGCCACCGCCACCGTGCCGGGGGTGATGGTGATGGTCGGGCAGCCGCGGAAGCCGAAGTCGACGGTGTTCTCCGTGTTCGAATTGCCCGTGCTTCCCGGCTCGCCACCCGCCGTCAGCGCGATCACCGGACTCATCACCGCCGTGCTGATGCCGCCGCTCTGGATGCCGTTGCTGTCATTGTCACGTCCGTCATCCGAAGTGTCCACCACGCCGGAAGCCAGCGGATAAGCCGAAGGCGGAGTCGGCACACGCACGCGGTAGTTCGCAGGCTGATACACCGTGAAGCCATACACGCCCGAGCTGTTCGTCGTCGTGCTGGCGATGACCGTGTTCACCGTGCCATCGAGAAGTTCCACCGTCACTCCAGCGCCCACGCCGGCTTCGGTGCCGCTGCTGAAGACACCGTCATTGTTGGCGTCGATGAAGAGCTGATTGCCAAGCTGGATACCGGAGAACAAACCAAAGTCGACGCTCAGTTCCGTGTCGGGATTGGTGTCGCCATCGTTCGCGGGCTCCGTGCCGCTGGCCAGCGTGATCACCGGGCTGTAGATGTACGTTCCCGGACCGCCGGGCTGGCTGCCGTTGTTGTCATTGTTCACGCCATTGTCCAGCGCCACAACGTTGCCCCCGGTCGCTGGGATGTTCGCTGGCGGCGTCACACGCACCACGTATTTGCCATCGGCCAGTCCGGTGAAGTTGTAAGCGCCCGCCGAGTTCGTCGTCGTGTTGGCGATCAGCAGATCATCCGCGTCTCCGGCGATGTCATTCGTGCTGCGGAAGAGATCCACCACCACGCTGCTGATGCCGATCTCAGGATTCGAGCCCGTGTCACGCACGCCGTTCTTGTTCGCGTCGTTCCACACCAGATTGCCGATCGTCAGCGTGGCCGTGGTGTTCACCTGGCAGAGATACACAAGGTCAGCCGCCACCGCATTGGTGCTGCTGCCGCCGGAAAGCGCCAGCGTCGCGGTGTCGATCTGCGATTGCGTCGCGCCATTCGCCACGCGGAAGTGATAGGTGAACTGCCTCCACAGCGGCTGCGTGCTGTTCGCGCCCCCTTCCGTCCAGTTGTTGTAATCCGATGCGCCAAAGGCCGAGTACGAAATCGTGCCACCGTTGTATCCGCAGCACTGGCTCACGCCCGGAGCGGTCGCGCTCATTTCACCCTGCGGCACCGTGTAGTACTGATACAGGCCCGGCGTCGCTCCGGTGA
>JADYYE010000051.1 GCA_020853815.1 Phycisphaerales bacterium | reverse complement strand
CCCACCCCACCCCCCACCAACTTCGGCGGCAAGTGAAAAACGATGATGCGGCGCTCGGCGTTGTGGATGATGCGGACGTTCCTCGACACCTCGCCGCGCTTTTGCAGGTACTCGATGCGGTCGCGGTATCGGCGCTTCAGATTCGGCGTGTACTCGCCAAGGTCAACCCACTCGCCGGGCTTGAGCGCGACGATCTGCTTGGTCTCTTCCGTGCGTTGGCGGCCTGCCGTGCGCTTCATGGCTTCACTTCTTCCTCGACGTTCACGCACGCGCAGAATCGCGCAAGAAGTTCAGCCGCGGGCAGCACCAAGTCTCGGACGATTAACTTCCTGGTCGTCTTGTCCATCTCGGCGGCAAGCGACGCCTTGAGTAGCCTCAGCTTGCCGACGACTTCGGCCTCCAAACCATCAAAGTCGATGCCGCTTCCATCCGTAGCGCTGGCGTCCCCGCGAATTACCGCGTGACAGATCGCATCGAATTTCTCTGAGTCGTTGATCGCCTCATACGCCACGTCGGCGACTCGTCGCGCCATGCCACACAGGACCGGAGTGCGTCCGTAGCTGGCATATCCCGCCCGCGAATCGTTGTCGATCCATGTCACGATGCACATGTCGATCTGCTCGGCCTTGGTGACACCGCGGATTGCCTCCGCTGCGTCCCTCGCTACTTGTACTTCCGGACTTGGATTCCATGCCATGCTTTTCTCCGTTCAGTTCGTCGTCTCGTCTACCGTGCGCTTCATCGCGGCGTCCTCCGGTATGTGCGCTTCGCCTCGTCCTTGCCCGGCAGCGGCGTCGTGTCCATCAGCGAGCCCATCTCAGCTCCAAACCCGTCTGCGGGCTCCTTCGGCGTTGGCGTTTCTTTCGGCGTCTCGTCCTGCTTCGGACCAACCACCTCGCCAAGCGATTCCACGAACTTCGATTCGTCGCCCGTCATGTGGTCCGCGACCTGAACCGGCGGCGTGGTTTCGCCCGTGGAACGCGCCGCAGCGTCGATCCGCTCGACCAGCGACGACGTAGCCGCCGACTGCTCGCCCTCGATCTGGTCTTCCAACTCTTCCTTGATCGCAATGCCCATCAGGTCGTCCGCGAATCGGTCGCGGAGCGCGAAGGCCCGCGCCCGGAGCTGGTACATGCGGGCCGGGTACTTGTTGTAATTCGGGTTGTTGATGCCCGCCCGTTCCTTGTCCTTCGCGCCGAAACGCCGCTCATGCACCGCGAGGCCCTTCCGCTTCACGCGGCAGACCGCGACCATCGACGCCCCGTCACCCTCGAACGTCTCCTCGATGCTCTCAAGGTGCCCACGCGCCAGCACCAGGGCGATCGGCCCGTCCCCGTACAAAAACGGCTTGCCGTTGATGACGGCGATGCAGTTCAACGCCTGAATGTCGCTCAGCCCGATCTGACGCCCGAACGACAGAGCGATCATCACGCGGGCCACCGCCTGCTCGGGGCCGCTCGCACCGCGAACCAACGCCTCGCAGTACCCGCCCGCGATGTAGACGCGGGCAAGGCGCTGGAGCCCTTCCAGAGAGTCGACTTGGAACACGCCGTTGCTGGCGAATCCGACGTGGTTCAGGGGCTTGGCGAGCTGTTCGTTCAAGAGCGCCGCCCCGTCCAGTGTCCCCGCCGCCGCAACCATTCCTGATGCCTGTGCCATGTCTCTCTCCTTACCAGTTGTTCAGGTCTTCGCTCGGGTCGATCGCGTCGGCCACGATGGACGAACGCACCGCCCACTCGGGTACGCCGATCGCCGTCAGTTCATGCCCGTACCCGTCGTACAGCGTCCCAGCGCCCGCCGACGCCTTGAACCGCCTCAGCACGTCGCGGTACTCGCGGCGTCCCAGCTCGATCGCCTGTTCGTCCAGGTGGTACACGGCGCAGCAATACGGTGCTTCGTTCTCTACCACAATCAGCGTCAGGTCAAGCGCCTCGCCCGCGAGCTTCGCGTAGCCGTCAACGTACATGGCCGCTTGCCGGTGGTATCCACGCTGGGCGATCGTGCGGGAGAACTCGCGGCGTGCGGCGCTCCGCGTCGTCTTCACGTCGCCGATCACCACGCCGGGGGCGTACAGGTCGATCCGGCCTTTGCACAACACGCCCGTCTCGTCGTCGCGCCACACCATCGACGCCTCGCGCAGGCCGGGGCATCCGATGACCTTGGCGGCGCAGCGATTCCGCATGACGCCCGCGACGATCCCGACCACCGCGTCAAAGTCCTCGGCGTGCAGGGGCTTCCGGCCCTCGGCGATGACCGCTTCCCACGCCTCGCGCCCGGCCTTGGTGCGCCGATCGCAATCCTGGAGCCGGGCGTATTCGTCCTTGAAACGCCCTGGCTCCAACAAGGCGCAGTGTGCCGCCGCGCCAAGCTCCATCGCGTCGCTCGTGTCGTCGGACGGCGAGCGCATATGTTCGGCCATGTGGGTCAGAGTCTTCGACCATCCGACGTTGACGGCCCCGCTGTTCACGGCGCGGATCGCCTTGTACTCGTCGAACGGGAGCGCCGGGTAGATGCCGGTGTCGCGCTGGCGTTCAGTGATCGCCATTGGAAAACTCCCGCGCCTGCAGCATCGAATCGGCGATGGCGTAAGCGTCAAAAGCGATTTCGGATGCCCCGTCACAGTCGCCCGTCTTGTGATTCAGGTCCAGCGCCATG
>JADYYE010000233.1 GCA_020853815.1 Phycisphaerales bacterium | reverse complement strand
CGCTTTACCATCATCCCGACCAGGAGGTTTTCACCGTCCGCAGGGAGCCCGATCCGGTCAGGGAGATTGACGATATTGCCGCATATAATGAAAAGGAGGGGCTGGCGCTAAGTCCGGAGGAGGTGGCCTATCTCCATTCGGTGGCGGAAGCGCTGGGCCGTAACCTCACCGACAGCGAAGTGTTCGGCTTTTCGCAGGTCAATTCGGAACACTGCCGCCACAAAATTTTTAACGGAACTTTTGTGATCGACGGGACAGAGCAGGAATTCTCTCTTTTTCAGATGATCAAAAGGACTTCGCAGGTCAATCCCAACAAGATTGTTTCGGCATACCGTGACAACTGTTCTTTTGTGCAGGGTCCCGAGGCGGAGCAGTTTGCCCCGGCGAGCCCGGACAAGCCGGACTGGTTCAGGATCACCGATTTTGAAACCGTCCTTTCCCTGAAGGCGGAGACCCATAATTTCCCCACGACGGTGGAGCCTTTTAACGGGGCGTCGACGGGCACGGGAGGCGAGATCCGTGACCGCATGGGCGGAGGCAAGGGGAGCATTCCCGTAGCCGGAACCGCAGTTTACATGACCGCTTATCCGCGTACCGGAGATGGCCGTCCCTGGGAGGAGGCCACAGAGCCGCGCCCCTGGCTGTATCAATCCCCCGAAGAGATCCTTATCAAAGCTTCCAACGGGGCCAGCGATTTCGGCAACAAGTTCGGACAACCTCTGATCGCGGGGTCCCTCCTTACCTTTGAACATTTTGAAAATCAAAAAAAATACGGATACGACAAGGTTATCATGCTGGCCGGGGGGATCGGCTTCGGGACGAAGGGCGACAGCCTCAAGGGGGAACCCGTTCCCGGCGACCGGATCATCCTGTTGGGGGGTGACAACTACCGTATCGGCATGGGCGGAGGGGCGGTCTCTTCGGTGGCCACCGGGGAATATGAAAATGCCATCGAGCTGAATGCTGTCCAGCGCGCCAATCCCGAGATGCAGAAAAGGGTCTTCAACGCCATCCGCGCCCTGACGGAAAT
>JADYYE010000232.1 GCA_020853815.1 Phycisphaerales bacterium | reverse complement strand
GATCCATCAAGTATAATAGGATCCATAGGCGTAATAGTAACATCATTTGGATTCGCAGAGGCTATTAATAAAATAGGTATAGAGAGACGAATATATAAAGCAGGAAAAAATAAAGCTATAATGGATCCATTTACAGAAAAAAATAAAAATGATGAAATTATAATACAACATAATTTAAACATTATACATGAAATGTTTATAAAAACAATAAAAAAAAATAGACCAAATATATCACTAAATTCTCAAAATGATATATTTTCTGGAATTTTTTGGACAGGCAATGAAGCCATGGAATTAGGATTAATTGATGGATTTTATGACATATATACTTTATCATCAGAAATAATAGAAATAAACAATATAATAGATTATAATAACGAAAATATTATAAGTTCATATATAAGTAATATATTTAAACAATAAAGGATTTAAAAAATGGCAGTTCAAAAAAGTAGAAAAAGTAAATCTAAAAGAAACAAACGTCGCAGCGCTAATACAATTTTTATAGCCCCAACTTTATCACAAGATAAAGAAACTAGAGAAATACATATGCGTCATTTTATAACAAAAACAGGTTATTATAAAGGTAATTTGGTACTTAAAAAAGAAAAAAAGAAAAAAAAATACACTGCACAAGATGAAAATAATATAACATGAAATATTTTTAAGAAATTATGTTGCGTCTTATTAATTTTTTATGTTTAATATAAAAACTAATGATGACAAAATCATCATTTTAAAAGAATATTAAAGGAGCTAAAAAATGACAGACACTTTTGAAAGAATAAAAAAAATAATAATAGATCATATAGAAATAGATGATAGCAAGATAACATTACAGTCATCTTTTTCTGATGATTTAGGAGCCGATTCGTTAGATTTAGTTGAAATAATAATGGCTTTAGAAGAACAATTCGAAATAGAAATCACCGATGAAGAAGCAAATAATTTAACAACAATTAAAGATGCTGTAGACTTTGTAAATAATAAACTTTCAAAAAAGGATAGTATATAAAATAAAAATATTAATAATATTAATATACTACAATGTAGATAAAAAATTATCTAAATTAGAAAATTTATTATTATTAATAGAACTTCTTAAAAAAGATTCTTCGTGAGTTTCTCTATCAATTGACCTAAACAAACCTAATGGATATGGTACATCGTTAAAAGATAAATTAGCTAACATTAGTTGCAAAAAATTGCTAGATTTAGCATCATGAAATAAAAACTCATTAGATGAATCTTTTTTTTCAACCAAAAACGAAAGAGTTTTAGATAAACATAATTTCTTATCATTATTTATCCCATAAATTAAAGGTAAAGAATGATCTAAATAAATAACTTTGTCAAGTTTATCCTCGCTATCGGTGATACAAGAATATATTTTATTATTAAAAACATTGCAATTTTGCAAAATTTCTATAAAAGACGTCCCTTTATGATTAAAAGCTTTAATAAGTAAATCTTTAAGTCTGCTAGAATCACTATCAACTGCTCTAGCAACAAAAGTACATCCAGCACTTAAAATCATTAATAAAGGATTAATAGACATTTCTAATGACCCATAAGGTGAAGATTTTGTAAAAGTACCTTTTTCTGAAGTTGGAGAATATTGACCTTTTGTCAACGCATAAATTTTATTATTTATAAAAAGTACATTAATATTAATATTTCTTCTAACCATATGTAAAACATGAGATAATCCTATACTAAAACCATCTCCATCACCTATAACTAACCAAACATTTAAATCATCTCTAGATAAACACAATCCAGTTGCT
>JADYYE010000050.1 GCA_020853815.1 Phycisphaerales bacterium | reverse complement strand
GCGTGCTCGGCTACGGCAACGTGGGCTCCTGGTCCGGCAAGATCTTCCAGGACAAGGGCGCCAAGATGATCGCCGTCGCCGATCACACCGGCTTCATCAAGAACGACAAGGGCATCGACGCCCACGACCTGGCCAAGCACGTCGATCAGACCGGCGGCGTGAAGGGCTACGCCAAGGCCGGCGCGATCACCAAGGAAGAGTTCTACCGCACCAAGGTCGATGTGTTCATCCCCGCCGCCCTCGAGCAGATGGTGCAGGAGACCGAGGCCGCCTGGCTCGACTGCAAGGTCGTCGCCGAGGGCGCCAACGCCCCGACCACCCCGGCGGGCGAGCGCGTCCTGCAAGGCCGCGGCATCGAGGTCCTCCCGGCGATCCTCTGCAACGCCGGCGGCGTGACCGTGTCCTACTTCGAGTGGGTCCAGAACAAGACCTTCCAGTCCTGGGAGCTCGAAAAGGTCGACAGCCTCCTCAACAAGCACATGCTGGGCGCCGCCGTCCGCACCCGCGCCGCCCGCAAGAAGTACAACTGCGAGCTGCGCACCGCCGCCTACATCGCCGCCCTCGAGCGCCTGCAGAAGGCCTACGAGTTCCGCGGCATCTTCCCGTAACCCGTTGGTGCCGCGGACCCGTCTTCGGGTCCGTGATGTTGAACGATCACCCACCACGCCAAAGAACACCGCCCGCCATCGCGGGCGGTTTTTTTTCTTGCGCGAGCTTCGGTGCTCGATCGGCTCCCCACCGCGCGACGCGTTCATTACACTGTCGCCCGGAGAACGTCGCCCCGGTGGAGGCCGCGTCATGGCAAAGAAGAAGTCTGCGACAAAGCGGCGTGGTTCCGCCCGGCAGGCAGAGCCGCGCACCTCGCCAGCGAGGCCCCGCCGCGCCCGATCCGGCCCAAAGTCGCCGCGCCCCGACACGCCGATCGATGAGTATCTGAAGAAGTGCAAGCCGGATCAGCGCCGCACGCTCGAGTCACTCCGCCGCCAGATTCTCGCGGTCGCGCGAGGGGCCGAGGAGCGGATCAGCTACCAGATCGCTGCGTTTCGATACGCGGGGCGGATGCTCGTCGGCATGGGGGCAAGCCCGGCGCACTGCACCTTCTACCTCATGAGCACCCGGGTGATGAAGTCCTTTGCCGCCGAGCTCGCGTCGTACAAGGTCGGCAAGGGCTCGATCCGATTCCAGGCCGATCGGCCACTCCCCACGCCGCTGGTCCGCCGCCTCGTCATGGCTCGCATCCAAGAGAACTCCTCCGACCTGCGATCGTGACGTTCGACCAACCCGCGCGGTCCAACGTCATGCCGCACGCCGCCCCACGCTGCCCAGGCCGACGGTGGGGGGCGTGTCTTCGTCGCCATTTCCATTCCATCCCCGGCCAAGGCGCTCCCCGGGTCCTCTGCGTTCCAGCTTCCTTCGTATCCTTTTCTCTCTTGCATTTCCCATTCCGATCGGATCCGCGTTGCTCCGATTTCCCCTCATTCCCCTGAGTTCCCTCTCCCTTCCCATCTCTTCGCAACCTTCGAGTTCCCTCTTTTCCTCTCCTCTCCTCTCCTCTCCTCTCCTCTCCTCACCTCTGCGCCCTTCGCGGCCTCTGCGTTCAACCTTTTCTCTTCGCACCTTTGCCTCTGTGTTGGACTCTTCTTCTCCTCCGCGTCCCTCCGCTCCCCTCTGATTCCTCTGAGTTCTTTGCTCTTCGAGTGCCTTCTCGTCCTTCTCGTCCCTCGAGCCCTTCGAGTTCCCTCATCTCCGCGACCTCTGCGTTGAGTCCTCTTCCGTCGTCTCTTCACGACACACCACACACGTTCTTTCCGCTTTTCTCTTTCCCTCGTGCCAAGTGCCTCGAGGCTAGTGCCTACTTACCACCGCCTTGGTGCGCACCAAAGTGTCCGTCTTTTTCCCCTCTTTCCAGATTCCCGAAAAAAATCTTCGCGCCATCCGGCCCCTCGCGCAACCCCCTCCACGGCCTTCGCTTCTGCCATTGCCTATGGCCCATTGACCTCTGGCTAGTGCCTGCTTACCACCGCGACTTTGCGCACCAAAGTGTCCGTCCGCCCCCTTGGGTAGAGCGTGCCCGTGCCCGCTCCACCGCACCGATCGATCCGGTTCACCAGAGGTAGACTGACACCATGAAACTCCTCACCTCCATCGCCGCCCTGCTTCTCGCGCTGCCGGCCCTCGCGCAGCCGCTCCCCCGTTTCGCCGGCGTCCCGACCATCGACCTCGCCGCCGACACCGCGCGCCGGGTGGTCGTCGATCGCGAAGAGAACCAGTACCTTGGCCATCCGACCACCGCGCTCCTCCGCGACGGCCGGACCATTCTCTGCGTGTATCCCAAAGGCCACGGCAAGGGCGCGATCCAGCTCAAGCGCAGCCCCGACGCCGGCTTCACGTGGTCCGAGCGCCTGCCCACGCCCACGAGCTGGGAGACGAGCCTCGAAACTCCCACGATCCACCGACTCATCGACCCGCGCACCGGCCGCGAACGCCTCGTTCTCTTCAGCGGCCTCTATCCGATCCGCCGCGCCTACTCCGACGACAACGGCGCGCACTGGTCCGAGCTCGAACCCGTCGGAGAGTGGGGCGGGATCGTGGCGATGTCCTCGGTCGTCACGCTCTCGGACGGCCGCGCCGCCGCGTTCTTCCACGACGACGGACGATTCCTGCGCGCAAACGCCAAGGCCGACGGCGTCTTCCGCCTCATGATGTCGACCAGCGACGATGCCGGCCTGACCTGGGCCGCGCCGCGCGAGATATGGAGCGGTCGCGACATCAACCTCTGCGAGCCCGGCGCGGTCCGCTCGCCCGACGGCAAGACCCTCGCGCTCCTGCTCCGCGAGAACAAGCGGGCCAAGCCGTCGCACATCATGTTCACGAGCGACGAGGGCGCGACATGGTCCGCGCCGCGCGAGCTCTCGCCCGCGCTCACCGGCGATCGCCACGTCGCCCGCTACGCGCCCGACGGCCGGCTCATCGTCACCTTTCGCGATATGGCCAAGAACACGAACAAAGACAGCCCGACCAAGGGCGACTGGATGGTGTGGGTCGGCACATGGAGCGATCTGGTTCGCGCGACGCCCGGTCAATACCGCGTCCGCCTCGCCGACAACAAGAACGCGTGGGACTGCGCGTACCCCGGCCTGGAAATGCTGGCCGACGGCACGTTCGTCGCCACGACCTACGGCCATTGGGACGAGGGCAAGCCGCCGTACATCATCAGCGAGCGATTCACGATGCGCGAACTGGACGAACTCGCGTCCAAGGCCGGCGCGGTGATGGCGCCCGAGCCCGTCGGGGCGCTCCCGTCCGCGTCGCAGCTCGCGTGGCACGACATGGAGTTCTACGGCTTCGTCCACTTCACCACCAACACCTTCACTGACAAGGAGTGGGGCTACGGCGATGAATCTCCCACGATCTTCGCGCCGACCGCGCTCGACACTCGCCAGTGGGCACGCGTCGCGCGCGACGCGGGCATGACCGGCCTCATCCTCACCGCCAAGCATCACGACGGATTCTGCCTCTGGCCCAGCGCGTTCACCGAGCACTCGGTGAAGGCCAGCCCATACAAGGACGGCAAGGGCGACGTGGTCGGCGAGTTCGCCGGCGCCTGCCGCGCCGAGGGATTGAAGGTCGGGCTCTATCTCTCGCCGTGGGATCGCAACCACGCGGAGTACGCGCGCCCCGCGTACGTCGAGTACTACCGGAACCAGTGGCGCGAACTGATCTCCGGCTACGGCCCGCTCTTCGAGCTCTGGCAGGACGGCGCTAACGGCGGCGACGGCTTCTACGCCGGCAAGCGCGAGTCACGCCAGATCGATCGCACGAAGTACTACGACTGGCCCAGCACCAACAAGTCGCTCATGGAGCAGAGCCCGGGCGTGATCATCTTCTCCGACGCGGGCCCCGGCTGCCGCTGGGTCGGCAACGAGAGCGGCTTCAGCGACGAGGAGAGCTGGCAGACGATCAACGCGGGCGGCATGTACCCCGGCGTCTCGCACGACCACCTGGCGCGCGGCGACAAGGGCGGCTCGCACTGGATCGGCGTCGAGGTCGACGTCTCGATCCGCCCCGGCTGGTTCTATCACGCGAGCGAGGACACACGCGTCAAGACACCGGCGCAGCTCGTCGACATCTGGTACGCGTCGGTGGGGCGAGGCGCGAACCTGTTGCTCAATCTGCCGCCCGATCGGCGCGGGCTCATCAACGAAAAGGACGTCGAGTCGCTGCGCGGCATGCGCGCGATCCTCGACGCGACGTTCTCGAAGAACCTGGCCGCGGACGGCGCGGCGCGGGCCAGCGAGGTCCGCGCGGGAAGCGATCGCTTCGCCGCGGCGAACGTGCTCGACCACGACCCGGGCACGGCGTGGAGCACGGGCGACGGCGTGAACAGCGGCTCGGTCGAGGTCTCGCTTGCCAAGGAAGAGACGTTCAACGTGGTGCGAGTGAGCGAGGCGATCGCGCTGGGTCAGCGCGTCGAGTCGTTCGAGATCGAGGCGTGGGTGGACGGCGCGTGGCGCTCGGTGTTCAAGGGCACGACGATCGGGCCGCGCCGGATCGTGCGGTTCCCGGCGGTGACGTCGGATCGGGTGCGGCTGTCGATCCGCTCGGCGCTCGGGCCGCCGGTGATCAATGAGCTTGGCGTGTTCTTCGGGCCGGGGTGAGAGGAAGGGGTACAGAGCATCATGCATCGCGGCACACCAAAACAACCCTTTGGGAATGCAGGCAACCCGGCCCGAAGTGAACAAGAAAATTGCGGAATCGCACTGGTGGGCGGGCGGGCGACAAAGGGCCTTTGAAGAGGCTTGGGTGCTTCACTCAAGGCAAGCGGCGGAATGGCTTTGACCTCTGGGGCAGCACGGGCACAAGCTGGGCGAAAGGCCATGGCTGAGCTTACGATCAAGCATCAACTGTCCGCGTGGATCTCCACATGGTGGGATCCCTCGATCCTGATCCTTCGTGCGGGTATGTCTCGAATGCTCAGCGGCCCTAGGGGTCCGCGCTTCGCAATAAGATGCAGCCACGGTTCACCATCAGGGATGCCGCCGAAATCATTCTCGCGGATCATGCCGTGCGCGCCGCCTTCTTCCGTACCAAAGAGCTTTGCACCGCGAGTGTCCGTCAGCTTGTTGCCGACAATTCGAAGACTATCGCACCCTCCAGCGACCGCGATCCCCGCGTTGTCCGTCATTTGAATGACGTTTTCTTCGATTGCAAACGACTCGAATGTTCGGGCGAATGAACGGGCGTGCGGACTGCAGAAGACGCCGAATGACCCTTTGGCTCGAACAGTAGACGCGAACGCGTTGCCGCGAATCTGAATATCGCGGTTGTGGATGCCCGGACGTATGAAAACCCCTTTGCACTCACCGCCGGTCGTGCCTTCCGGGGTACTCCTCCACTCACCTCCGAAGTGGTTCTCGATCACCTGCACGTTGAGGATTTGCACCCTCCCCAATGGGTCCTCAACTTGGCCGGGTTCTGCGTCATCGCCGATGTAGACGCCACCTTCATTCAGGTCGATCGCCTCGTTTCGAATGACACGGATTCCTTCGATGCTCACGCCTTCTCGCCGGCCAACAACCGAGAGCGCGAAGTTGTGAGGTGAAACGAAACGATTTCGTTCCACCAGAACCCCCTGAATTCCGCCAAGGGCGCCGCCACACTTCAACTGGCACCTTAAGAAATCACAGAGCACCACGGAGACCCCGCGGTAGTTCTGCGCGAGAACGGCTTGATTGGTGTAACCCCAGAAGTCGGTGCCGTCCAACGGCTCAAACTCAACAAAGCACCGATACAACGAGATGCGCTGATGGCCGATGGCTTTGATGCAGGTCTTGTGGTTTCCCGGCTTTTTGTGTAAGGGCACTCCGGGATCATCCGCCAGCCCAATTCTCACCTTGAAGCGAAGATTCTCGAAGCGGACATCATCCCCAGCCACCTCGAACATCGGGTGCGCATCGCCTGGATCCCGAAAGACAAGTGGCGTTTCGCTGCTGCTCCGAGCGCCGGAGGAAGGCGGTGGGTCACCCGGACGAGTTTCGGCCGCGAGCGTGATCCCGGCACGTACAAGAACAGTCCGAGGCCCGATTCGGAATGTTCGGGTCGAATCACGCGGAAAAAACACGGTGCCGCCAGCTTCGGGCAGCGAATCTATCGCCTTCTGGATCGCCGGGCCGTCATCAGTGCGTCCATCTCCAACCGCCTTGAAGTCCAGAACTCGCGCTGAAGGGCTCATGTCAGACTCCTGAAAAGGATCGAATATCACGGATTGACATGAGCGTGGGACCTGCCTCGAAGCAAAGCGGCCATCTCGCACTGCGTCGGCACAGGATACAGCAAACGCGGCCAAGAGGCATCGGTGAAGGCAAGGAAGGCATGTGGCACAAGGCATCGAGCCATCGCGTCGAAGAGAAGGCAAGCGTCGATACGCTCCGGTTGGAATGGGTTTCATTCGGGTGTGCGGGGTGGTGACGGCGTGGGTGGCGGGGTTTGATCGGGAGGGTGTGGGGCGTAGACTTGTGGCCTATCCCGAAGCACCGCCAAAGTTTGGCGGGTCGGGGTTCATTCGGAGTTCGCCATGTCTGACAGTGCTGTTGCCGAGCGTCCCAACGTTGTGAAGATTTCGGACGCCGGTCCGAGCATGAAGAAGATCGCGATCGAGATCCCCGCGGAGACGGTGTCCGCGAAGATCCGCGACGCGTTTGACTCGCTGGCGGGGGCGGCGTCGCTGCCGGGATTCCGCCCGGGGCGCGTGCCGCGGTCGCTGATCGAGAAGCGGTTCGGCGCGGACGTGCGGAACGACACGAAGATGCGGCTGGTGAACGACGCGGTCGGACGCGCGATCCAGGACAACCAGCTGCGCCTGGTGGGCGATCCGTTCAGCGAGTCGCTCCCGGGCGTGAATATCGAGGACGGCAAGCCATTGTCGTTTGAGGTTGAGGTCGAGGTGGTGCCGGAGTTCACGCTCCCCAACCTTGACGGGATGGACATCAAGCGCCCGATGATGGAAATCACGGCGGAGATGGTGCAGAAGGAGATCGACAAGGTTCTCATCAACGAGGGTTCGCTGGAATCGCGCGAGAGCGCGGAGGCCGGCGACTATCTGACCGGGCACGCCGTGATGACGGGCAAGGACGGGACGAAGTTCTACGACCTGCAGGGCGCGGTCGTGCAGGCGCCGACGACCGAGAGCGGCGGCAAGGGCATGATCCTGGGCGTGATGGTCGAGGATTTCGCCAAGCAGCTGGGGCTGCCCAAGGCGGGCGAGACGGCGACGGTGAAGGTGAAGGGCCCGGAGAACCACGAGGTCGAGGGGATCCGCGGCAACGACCTGACGGTCACGTTCACGGTCTCGCGGATCGACCGCATCATCCCCGCCCCGATTGAGCAGGTGACGGCGGCGCTGGGCATGGCGGACGCCGACCAGCTGCGCGAGAGCGTGAAGACCCGCATGAGCCAGCGGCTCATGATGGAGCAGCAGCAGGTCATGCGTCAGCAGGTCGCCCGTCGCCTCCTGAGCGATGTGAAGATGGACCTGCCCAAGCGCGTGACGGCGGCGCAGTCGGCGCGCACGCTGGAGCGCCAGCGCGTCGAGCTGATGTACCGCGGCGTTGATCCGATGAAGATCGAGGAGAAGATGGCGGAGCTGCGTGCGGCGTCGGCCGACAGCGCGGTGAGCGAGCTGAAGCTTCTCTTCATCCTGACCAAGGCGGCCGAGGACATGAAGATCGGCGTGACCGAGGCGGAGCTGAGCGGGCGCGTGGCGCAGATCGCGTACGAGCGCGGGATGCGTCCGGACAAGGTGCGCCAGGAGCTGATGCAGGGCGGACGCCTGCAGATGCTGGCGATGCAGATCCGCGAGCACAAGACGCTGGACGCGATCGTCGCGAAGGCGAAGATCACGGAGATGCCGGCCGAGGAGTATGCCAAGATTCAGGACAAGTGATCCTGAACGTGGTATGCTGGGGGCATGACGAGCAGTTGACAGGGTCGGCCGAGAGGTCGGCCCTTTTCGTTTAAGGAACAGGCACTCGGCATTTGGCACGAGGCACTAGAGTAAAGACGAAGAGACGAAGAGACGAAGAGACGAAGAGACACTTCGCTCGAGAGCGGGACCGGCAATTTGTGGAAGGAACGCCGATCAGGCGGTTGGGCCGCGATCGCGGGCTTCGTTAATGGCGCCGCAGGACTTGCAGATGCGCCCGTGAACGCCGATCGGCTCTTTGGAGATGTCGACGCCGCAGGAGTAGCAGGTGGGTTGATCGAGACGTGAGGCGAGGGAGTTGAGGGCGACGGCGGCGCACGCCACGGCCACGCCCACGATGGGCCAGGCGGGGATCGAGGTGAGCGAGATCATGGCGAGGGCGGCCAAGCCCAGCCCGGCGAGGAAGGCCAGGGCGCGCAGGCGGAGCTTTCGCATCCAGCGGGAGGAGAGGTTGTCGGGCGTCTGGCTCACGGGAACCTCGGGCCTGTCGCGGCGGGCGACGAGCAACACGATAGCAGGACATACCGTAGTTCGGCAATCCCGCCCCGAACGATTCGATTTCCGTGCGGCTTTGGTTCCAGGTCGGTGTGGTTCTGGGGCTGTATACTCGCCCGATGCGCATCGTCCTTGTGAACTGGGCGAAAATCTGGGATGGCGCGACGCAGGGAGGCGGGGTCAATGGGTACGCCCAGTCGCTGGCCCTGGAACTGATCGAGCAGGGGCACGAGGTCGTGTATCTCTCGGGAGGGACGGCGTTTGTGCCGGGGGAAGTCGCGCCCGACGGGAGCGCGACGCCGGGTGCCTGCGCTGTTCGCCGGCACCCCGACTGGCTGGGTATCCGGGTCTTCGAGGTCGTGAACTCGCCGGTGACCGCGCCGGCGGGGTTTCAATTCCGCGAGCCGGCGGGAGAGATCGCGGACGCGGCCTTGGAGCGAGAGCTTCAGGCGTGGGCGGAGCGGATTGCGCCGGACGTGATCCACCTTCACAACATCGAGGGATTCACGGCCGGGAGCGTCGCGGCGATGGTGCGCGGCTGCGAGCATCGTCCGGCGGTCTTGTACAGCCTGCACAACTATCACACGATCTGCCCGCAGGCGTACCTGATGCACCAGTACCGCGAGCCTTGCCACGATGACCTGAACGGCGAGAAGTGCGTGGGGTGCATCCCGGGCGTGGACGCCAGGGCAGAGCGGACCGCGCGAGCGACGGCGGTCGCGAAGGAACAGGGGTTGACGGCGCTGACGGTGAGTGCGGCTCGGTCGAGCGAGCCAACGGAGGCAGGGCGAGCGGAGCGGCTTTCGCCCCTGGTGGGGTTGACGCTGGGCGAGCGCCTTGCGTGGCTGGTGATGGGGCGCGTGCCGCCCGGAAGGCCGAGCGAGGTCGCTTCTCGCGCGGCGCAGATCGATGCGGCCAATCCGGCAAGCGTGGCGGGCGCAGCGCGGGCCGCGGCTCTGCCCGGTCGCGGACGCGACGCGGATTGGAGTGGCGCGTGGGGCCTTGAGGGTGACACGCGCGGGCAGACGGTGTCGATCGCGGGCGATCGGGCGCCGCCGCCGGTGCCTGATCCGAATGCGCCCGAGCTTCGCCCGGTGACGAACGAGATCGCGGCGCGGCGTGCGGAGATCGGCGAAGGAAACGACTACGCGAAACGACGCCGCGCGATGGTCGCGATGCTGAACTCGTGCGATCGCGTGCTCGCGGTGTCGAAGTTCGTGCGCGATCGGTACGAATCAACGGGTGTGGAAGCGGCAAAGCTCGAGGTGATGTCGATCGGCACGCGGGTGAACCGCGTGGTGGAGCGGCGTGCCGATCTGGTGTTTGACCCGCCCCCCTTTGACCCCGTGAACCCGCGGCCTATCCGCATGGTGTTCATGGGCTACCACAACGTGTACAAGGGCCTGTCGATGCTCGCGGACGCGATGGACTCGCTGCCGGCCCATGTGCTGTCGCGGTTCGATTTTTACATGTTTGCGCAGGCGGGCGAGTCGATCGAGTGGCGGTTCCGGAGGATGCAGCCGCGGCTGGCCGGGCTGACGATCCACTTCGGGTATCAGTACTACGACGTGCCGTGGATGCTGGGCGGGAAGGACGTGGGGGTGGTGCCGAGCATCTGGTGGGACAACGCGCCGCAGACGGTCTTCGAGTTCTTCTCGTGCCGCGTGCCGGTGCTGGGTGCGGCGGTGGGCGGCATCCCTGACTTTGTCCGACCGGGCGAAAACGGGCTTCTTTTCCGGGGGAACGATCGGGCGGACCTGGCGCGGCAGTTGACGCTCCTGGCGGCGGAACCATCGATCCTGACGAGACTTCGGGCGGGGGTCAGGCCGCCCAAGGACATCGGGGTCCACGCGAAAGAGCTGGTGGGACTGTACCGGACGATCCGGGGTGTGAAAAATGAAGACTAACCCGGCGCGGGGCGGCCGGGGCGTTGGGTGCGTGAGCGACTGAGTGGTGTACCGAGCGATGAGAGTGCAATCCCGCCCATGGATGGACTTGTGACGACAATCGTCCCGCAGAGCAAAATGGTGCAGAAGCCGATCGAGGTGTTGTTGCCCGCGAGCGTCAACGAGAGTCGAGTGCAGGCTCCCACGCGCGTGGCGGTGATCATCATCACCTGGATCCGCAAGGGATACGTCACCAACGTGATGCGGGCGCTGTCGCGGCAGACGTTCCCGCCATCACAGTTGGACGTCGTGGTCGTGGACAACGCGGGCACGGACGGCACGCTCGACCACCTTCGCGAGCAGTTCCGCCCCGAGCGGGTCGTGCTCAACGACGCGACGCTGGCGCACGAGCCTCGCTTCCGCGCGCCGATCGAGCAGGCGGACGGGAATGCGCTGGGCCTGGGATCGCTGACGCTGGTGCGGAACGCGACGAACTTCGGCGGGTGCGGCGGGTTCAACACGGGCTTTGCGTACGTCGACTCGGTGCTCGACGGCGCGGTGCGACCCGAGGGCGAGCGGCCGTCCTTTGTTTGGCTGGTCGACGACGACATCGATCTGCCCGAGACAACCCTGGCGAATCTCATGGCGACCGCGGCCCAGGACGAGAACATCGGGCTCGTCGGCTCGCGCACCATGGACATCAACAACCGCGCGAGCACGATCGAGACGACGATCTATTTCGACCCGACGACGGGCCTGATGGGCGACGAGGCGCCGCGCGGGCATCGCCTGGAGCAATCGCACCGTGAGTGGGCGGCCAAGGTCGGCGGGACGCGTGGCGAGCATTACTACTCCGGGCATCGCGATGTCGACATCGTGAGCGCGTGCTCGATGCTGGCGCGCTGGAGCGGCGTGAAGAAGGTCGGTTTCTGGGACTATCGCTACTTCATCTATTGCGACGACGCGGACTGGTGCCTGCGATTCGCCAAGGCGGGGTACCGCGTGGTGCTGTCGCTCGACGCGGTGGTGTATCACACGCCGTGGCATCACAAGCTGACGCCGGCGCGTGCCTATTACGCCATGCGGAACATCCTGTGGGTGCTGCGGAAGGTGCTCCCGCTCGAGACGCAGAAGCGGGCGCTCCCCGGCTGGTTCCGTCGAATCCTGTGGGAAGCGGGCAAGGCGCTGGCGTATCGCCGGCTGTTCGCGGCCGAGATCGCGCGGCGGCAGCTCGACGACATGGTCACGGGGCGCTGGGGCAAGCTGGACGACGAGGGCCCGGCGTTCGGCAACCTCTTTGAGACCATGAGGTCGGCGAAGCTGCTCACTCCCAAGGCGACGATCGCGGTGATGTGCCCGCGCGCGGACATGATCGCGTGGGGCGATGAACTGCGGGTGATGCTCGCGGAGAAGCTGAAGGCCGCGGGGTGTGCGGAGAACATGCCGCGGTTTGTGTACGTGGTGCGGAACGATGTCGCCGACCCCGGGGCGAGCGTTCCCGGTGCGCCGAAGCGCGTGGTGTATGGGGGGCGGATCAGGTCCAAGCTGCGCCGGCAATTGGACTTCTTTGAGCATTGGCCCGACGCGGCGATCGTCTTCGACCACACCAACGATTTTCCGCTGGTGTACTCGGGCTGGAATATCCACATCGATCGGCGTCAGGCGTCCAAGGCGCAGATCGAATGGGACGGCTGGATTCCGCGAATCAAGATCGGCGTCAAGCTGGCGATGACCGGATTCCGGGCGTGGCGGTATTGGAAGTCCCTCACGCCGTACGAATCGAACGGCCGGTACGGTTGATCACGACGATGCGCGGGGCAAGCCGGCGCGGCGGGCGGCGATGTTGAAAATGAACGCGCGGTTGCGCGAGAAGCTTGGAAGAGTGGGTGTCGACCTCGATGAGCCAGGACAACGCCGAAACGCAGAAGCCCGGCGCGGGCACGCCGCCCGAAGGCTGGCCCGTGGCGACGCGGCCTCTGCGCATCGCGATCCTGGGCTGGGCGCGGCTTTCGCTGCAGGCGCGCGAGGGCTCGGGCTACAACCTCAATGCGTCGGACCTGGCGTGGGGGCTTGCGCTCTGTGGGCACGCGGTGAGCTACCTGCGCTCGGGGATGGACTACTCGCTCGGGCGCGGGCCGTTCCTGAAGCGGGTCGAGAACTGGAAGGGCATCGAGTGCTATGACTTCCACAACAGCCTGAACGTGTCGCCCGCGTCGAGCAACTTCCGCAACATGGAACGGGAGATGTCCTCGCCGCGGGACACCAAGGCGGTGCTGGAGTGGCTGGACTCGATCCGCGCGGAAGTGGTGCATATCCACTCGCTGGAGGGGTACGGGCTTGATCTGATCGCCGCGATCCGCGCCGGCGGGCGGCCGGTCGTGGTCACGCCGCACAATTACTGGTACGTGTGCCCGCAGGTTGATCTCCTGCACGAAGAACTCCGCGTGTGCGAGGACTATCAGGGCGGCTCGCGGTGCGAGGGGTGTCTCGACGCGCCGCGGGCGGAGCGCGTCCGCCTCAAGCGTGGGCTGGATCAGCTGGCGCACCGCGTGATGGGCGGCTTCTGGGCCGGAACGCTGCGCGGGATCTATGGCTACGTGAAGTGGCACTGGCGCCCCGATCGCCTGGCACGCGGGCTTAAACAGCGCTGGTTCTTCAAGGCCCACGAGCATCCCGCGCCATCGCCCGACCCGGAGCTGGCCCTCGGTTTCGACGTCGACCACGCGCGCACGCACTCCGGCCGCATCGAGCACGGGTTGAAGCTGGAAAAAAGCGAGAAGTGCCCGGACGTCGGCTTGGCTCCGTGGGACCAGAACGAGCGATTCCTCAAGCGTGACACGCACCTCGCCGTGCTGAACAACAACGTGTACGGGCGGCGACGCCTGGCGGGGCGCGACGCGCTCAACGCCGCGTCGCTCGTCACGCCGCCGAGCAGGTTCCTGCTCGACGCGATGCACGCGATGGGCGTGTCAAGCGAGAAGTTGCGGCACGTGCGCCTCGGTCAGCCGCACTTTGACCAGTTGAACAGGCGGGCGCGCCGGTCGGCGGCGTACGACGTGAAGCCATGGTCGCCCGCGAGCGCCGGCCCGCTGCGGATCGCGTTTCTTGGCACGACGCGGAACAACAAGGGGCTGGAGGTGCTGGTCCGCGCGATCCCGCTGCTGACCAAGGATGTGCGTCAGCGCTGCCACTTCCTGATCCGTGCCGCCGGATGGGACTGGCTCTTCCGCAAGCGGCTCAGCGCGTATCCCGAGGTGACATTCGCGGGCGGGTTTGATGCGTTGACGCTGATCTCGGTGATGGGCGAGTTTGACGTCGGAATCCTGCCGCACATCTGGTTTGAGAACTCACCGCTGGTCCTGCTGGAGATGCTGCACGCGGGCAAGTTCGTGATCGCGTCGCGATTGGGCGGGCCGCCGGATTGGATCGTGCAGCCGTGCGAGCGGACGGACCTGCCGCGCGGCAACGGGCTCCTGTTCCCGGGCGGGGATGCGGAGGCGCTGGCGGCGTGCATCACGCGCGTCGTGCGCGGCGAGGTTACGCTCCCCACGCCCCGTGAGGTTCACGGCGTTTCGACGCTCGTCAGCTATCCCGATCACGTGCGCGAGGTCGAGAGCGTGTACCTCGACCTCCTGGCGGGTGGTCATGGCCAGGCCAAGACCGGCGCGGCGCGGATTGAAGCGGCGCGAGGCGAGGCGGCGCCGGTCGCCGAGCGGCGCTGAATCGGCCCTACGATCGGGCCATGAACTCAACACAACGTTGTCGTTTGCTGGCGGGTGCGGCGCTGTGCGTGCTCGCCGGCGTGTCGCTCGCGCGTGACGAGGGCATGTGGCTCCTCACCAGCCCGCCGCGGACGATCCTGAAGGATCGGTATGGATTCGAGCCCAGCGCCGCGTGGCTGGAGCACATGCAGAAGGCCGCGGTGAGGTTCTCGACGGGCGGCTCAGGCTCGATCATCTCG
Organism: Phycisphaerales bacterium; assembly: GCA_020853815.1. GTDB lineage: Bacteria > Planctomycetota > Phycisphaerae > Phycisphaerales > UBA1924 > JABWBC01. The sequence continues at coordinate 10,384 of JADYYE010000050.1, read as the reverse complement.
AGCGACGGCCTGGTGATGACCAATCATCACGTCGGATCGGACGTGCTGGCGCAGCTCTCGACCAAATCCCGCGATCTGCTTGAGACCGGCTTCTACGCGCGCACACGCGGCGAAGAACTCCGCTGCCCGGACCTCGAGCTGAACGTGCTCTGGCAGATCAAGGACGTCACCGCCGAGGTGAACGCGGGCGCGAAGGACGGCATGTCCACCGCCGACGCCGGCGCCGCCCGTCAGCGCGCGATCGCTGACATCGCCAAGAAGGCCCAGGACGAGACCAAGCTCAAGTGCGAGGTCGTGACGCTCTACCAGGGCGCGAGATACCACCTGTACTGCTACAAGCGATACACCGACGTGCGCCTGGTCTTCGCCCCCGAGCAGGCGATCGCGTTCTTCGGCGGCGACACCGACAACTTCGAGTTCCCGCGCTTCAACCTCGACATGTGCTTCTTCCGCATCTATGAGGACGGCTTGCCCCTGCAACCCGAGCACTTCCTCTCATGGAGCAGCGGCTCAAAGGAAGGCGACCTGGCGCTCGTCCTCGGCCATCCGGGGAGCACCGAGCGTCTCTATACCTCCGATCACCTCAGGTTCCTGCGCGACACGCTGATCCCCGAGCGATTGCGCCAGATCTGGCGCTCCGAGGTGCGGGCGCAGATTTTCATGGGCCGCAACGCGGAGAACCAACGCCTCGGCAACGAAGACCTGCTCGGCGTCGCGAACGGGCGAAAGGCTTTCATGGGCGAGCTCGCGGGCTTGCACGATCCCGCGGTGATGGGGGGCAAGGCCGCGGCGGAAGCGAAGCTGCGTGAAGCGGTCCGCGCCAATCCCGAATGGAACAAGCACTGGGGCGATGGCTGGGAGCTTGTCGCCAAGGCGGAGCACGACCGGCTGGCGTGGTTCAGACGCTGGTTTGTGTTCGAGAGAGGCCTGCGCTCGGACCTCATCGGCCATGCCCGAGACATCGTGCGCCACGCCGAAGAGACCGGGAAGCCCAACGCCGAGCGGCTGCGCGACTTCCGCGATTCGTCGCTGCCTTCGCTGTACACGCAATTGATGTCCCCGGCGCCTGTGCATGAGGCGCTGGAGGTTTATCGCGTTGAGGGGGCACTGTCGTTTATGGCCGAGATGCTCGGCGCCGAGGACCCGGCCGTGCTCGCGGCGCTCGGTGGAAAGTCGCCCAAGGCGCGGGCGGACGAACTGGTGCTCGGAACCACGCTGAAGGACCCCGCCGCGAGAAAGAAGCTGGTGGAGGGCGGGAGCGCGGCGCTGGCGGAGTCCAAGGACCCGATGATCGCGTTCTGGAAGCTGGTGGACAAGGAATCGCGCGAGCTCCGCGCCCGCCACGAGCGCGAGGTCGAGGCAGCGGAGCAGGCGGGCTACGCCAAGATCGCCGCGGCCAAGTTCGCGGCCGAGGGCGAGAACACCTACCCCGACGCGACGTTCACCCTTCGCCTGGCGTTCGGCCCAATCAAGGGATATTCGGAGAACGCCAAGGAAGTCCCGCCGTACACCGATTTCGCGGGTTTGTACGAGCGATACCAGGATCGCAAGGGTCAGGTCGGATTCGAGCTGCCCGAGCGCTGGGTACGCGGCAAGGGGCGGCTCGATCTCACGACCCCCTTCAACTTCGTGTGCGGCGCCGACATCATCGGGGGCAACTCCGGCAGCCCGGTCGTCAACACCAAGGGCGAGGTGATCGGGCTCATCTTTGACGGCAACATCCACAGCCTGGTCGGCGCGTTTCAGTACGACGCCACACTGAACCGCGCGGTAGCGGTCGATTCTCGGGCAATCATCGAGGCGTTGCGGAAGCTCTATGACGCCGGGCCGCTGGTTGATGAGATGCAGGGCAAATCCAGATGAGCGATCGCCGGGGCGTCACTCGCGGCGAGGCATAGCGAGCGCAAGAGAAAGGCCCCGGGATGGACCGGGGCCTTTTCATGCGCGACCTTTGCGACGTGCGCCGACCTTGAGATCGGCGCCATCGTGCCGTGCGCCGACCGCGAGCGGCGGCTCACCACTTCCGCGGCGCTTCGCCCGTGTACTTCGAGAGCGGACGGATGATGCGGTTGTTGGCGTGCTGCTCGATGATGTGGGCGCACCAGCCCGTGATGCGGCTGGCAACGAAGATCGGCGTGTACTGCGGCACCGGGATCCCCATCGTGAAATACGTCATGCCGCACGGGAAGTCCACGTTCGGATGGATCGTCTTCTTGTCGAGCATGATCTTCTGCACCTGCTCGCCCAGCTCGAACCACTTGACCGCCGCGTGCCCGCCTGGGTTCTTGGTGTCCTTCTCCGCGATCGCGCGGCCCATCTTGTGCAGGATCGGAGCGCGGTGGTCACCGTTCTTGTAGACGCGGTGCCCGAAGCCCATCAGCTTGCGCTTGGTGTCGAAGGCCTTCTGCATCCAGTCGTCGACGGCCTTGGTGCCGATCGCCCTCTCGCCCACGTCGTGCATGATCTCCTTGAGCATCTCCATCGCGGCCTCGTTGGCTCCGCCGTGGAGCGGGCCCTTGAGCGCCGCGATCGCGCCGGCGACCGCGCCGTGCATGTCGGAAAGCGTGCCGGCGATGACGCGGCTCGTGAACGTGCTGGCGTTGTAGTCGTGCTCGGCGTACAGGATCAGCGAGACATCGATCACCCGGGCATAATCCTTGTTGGGCTTCTCACCGTTCATCAGGTACATGAGGTTCGCCGCGTGACCGAGCGTTGGGTCGCCGCCCAATTCGCGCCCGATGATGGCGCGCCCGTCGATCACGTTCTGCATGTGCCCGATGATGGTGGGGATCTTCGCGAGCAGGCGCTTGGCCTTGCGGAGGTTCGCGGCGTTGTCGACGCTCTGGGCGTCGGGGTCGGTATGGGCGAGGATGCTGACGGCGGTGCGGAGAACATCCATCGGCACCGCTCGCCCGCTGGCCAGGTAGCCGCCCGCGGACTCGATGAAGCTCGTCACCATCGGGTGGAGCGGGCGCTCCGCGACGATTTCGGCCTTGAATCGCGCGAGTTCGGCGGGGCTGGGCTTGTGCCCTTCGAGCAAGACAAAGGCGACCTCTTCGAAGGTTGCGTTCTGGGCCAGGTCGTGGATCTCATAGCCGCGGTACCACAGACCGCCCTGCTCGATGGAGCACACCGCGGTCTCGCCGGCGATGATGCCCTCCAGCCCGCGAGAGTAGATCGCTTCGGCCTGTTCCTTGCTGATGGCGGGAGCCTTGGGGGAGGTGGGGGCGGCGGACATTCGTGATCTCCGAGTCGGTGTGGTGTTGGAGCGAGTTTTCCGGCGGGCGAGGGGCCAAAGTCCCCCGCGTGCCAAATATAGCGCGGGAGCCGGGGTCGCGGCTCGCCGCCCGAAGGGCCCGCGATCCCTCCGCGGTTTCACGGGCGACCCGCGCGTTCCCGACGTTCGCGCCGGTGCGAGGCCGCCTCCCGTCCGCATCCCCCGACGACGAGCTGTCTTCCCCCGCGTCTTCCTCACGCAAGGTCAAAGATCAGCACGTCCGACTCCATCTGCCCTAGGACCGAAAGCTCCGGCAGCCCATCCACGCCGATCGCGTCGCCGGTCGACAGCGCTTCTCCCCCAGTCGTCACCCGCCCACGAGCCACATGCAGCCACACCGCTCGACCCGGCGCGATGGCACGCGTCGCCGTCTTCCCGCCCTGGATCGCCAGGAGCGAGAGCGATGCATCCTGGTGTATCTCGATCGCGCCGGGCGCAATATCTCCGACATCGCGGCGACCCGATGCGACCGGCGTGATCGTGTTCAATCGCCGCTCGCGCGGGAACTCGCGCTGCTCATACCGCGGCGTGATCCCCAGCGATCGCGGCGTGATCCACGTCTGAATAAGGTGCGCCGGCGCGGTCTTCGACGCGTTGAACTCGCTGTGCCGGATGCCCGAGCCGGCGGACATCACCTGCACCTCGCCGGGTTTGAGCGATTGCTGGTGCCCCAGGCTGTCGCGGTGCGTCAGCTCGCCCTCGAGCATGATCGTGATGATCTCCATGTTCCGGTGCGGGTGCGTGCCGAACCCGCCGCCGCCCCCGATGATGTCGTCGTTGATCACTCGAAGCGCGCGGAACCCCATGTGCGCGGCGTCGTGATAGTCGCCGAATGAGAACGTGTGCCAGCTCTTCAGCCAGTCGATCTCCGTGATCCCGCGCTCGTCCGCCCTTCGGATGGTCAGCATGATTCCGCTCCCGGCGCCCGCGCGCCCCAGACGCTTTGTTGCCATGAGTTCGATTCGCAAACCCCGACCGATGCACGAGCAAACGCCGGACACGCAGTTTGCCTCAATTCAGGGGTGCGATGCGGCCGATGGCTTCCGTACGGTTCAGTTCGCATTTGGTTCGAAAGGGCGCCGCCCATGTCTTGGGAAGGTTGGTTCGTCGTCAGCGTCACCCTCGTGCTGCTGGTCGCGCTGGCGACGGGCAAGGTCGCCGTCGACGTGGCGATGGTCGCCGCGGTCGTGCTGATGGTGCTCGTCGACCTGGCGGTGCCCGGCGCGAACATCCTCTCCACCAAGGACGCTCTGGGCGGCATGTCCAACGAGGGCATGATCACGGTCGCGATCATGTACGTCGTGGTGTGCGGCCTGCGCGAGACCGGCGGCATCGCCTGGATCGGTCGCCGACTCCTCGGACACCCAAAGACGCTGCTCGGCGCGCAATTGCGATTGACCGGCCAGTCGATGTTCCTCTCCGCATTCATGAACAACACGCCGCTGGTCGCCATGTTCATCCCCGTCGTGCAGGATTGGTGCAAGCGCCTCGGCATCAGCGCCTCGAAGATGATGATCCCGCTCTCGTTTGCCACCGTCCTCGGCGGCACCTGCACCATCATCGGCACCAGCACCAACCTCATCGTGTCCGGCCTGTGGTCGTCGCACTTCAAGGATCGCCCCATCGGCTTCTTCGACATCGCGTGGGTCGGCGTACCCTCGGCGATCCTGGGCGGCGCTTTCCTCGTTTTCATGGCGAGATTCTTCCTTCCCGATCGCAAGCCCGCGCTCAACATCGGAAGCGACGCACGCTCGTACACCGTCGAGATGGAGGTCGACCCCGCCGCCGGTCTGGTCGGGCAGACCATCGCCCAGGCGGGCCTCCGAAACCTGCCAAGCCTGTACCTCGCCGAGATCGATCGCGCGGGTGTCTTTCTTCCCGCGGTCGGCCCTGATGAAAAGCTGATGGCCGGCGATCGCCTGGTATTCGTCGGCGTCGTCGATTCGGTGGTGGAGCTGCAGAAGATCCGCGGGCTCCGCCCCGCGACCAACCAGGTGGTCAAGCTCGACGCGCCGCGCCCGCAGCGATCGCTCGTCGAGGCGGTGATCTCGCGCACCAACCCGCTCATCGGCAAGACCGTGAAGGAGGGGCGCTTCCGCTCGGTGTTCAACGCGGTCGTCATCGCGGTGGCGCGCGACGGCCATCGCATCACCGACAAAAAGATCGGCGACATCGAACTGCAGGCGGGCGACACGCTCCTCCTGGAGGCGCACCGCTCGTTCCAGGAGCAGTACAAGAACAGCCGCGAGTGGCTGCTGCTGTCGGCGGTGCAGGATTCGACGCCGATGCGCCACGAGCGGGCGATCATCGCGGTCGCGATCCTGATCGGGATGGTGCTGCTGGCGGTGTTCGGCGAGCGGTGGGGCGTGTCGATGATCCACGCGTCGGCGCTGGCCGCGGGGCTGATGCTCGTGACGCGCTGCTGCTCGGGCTCGCAGGCGCGGTCGTCGGTCGATTGGCAGGTTTTGATCGCGATCGCGGGCGGATTCGGCCTGGGCAAGGCGATGGAGACCAGCGGCGCCGCGGGCGTGATCGCCGAGCGATTGATCGCGCTGGCGCAGGGCAACGCGTGGGTTACGCTGGGCATGGTGTACCTGGTCACGATGCTCCTGTCTGAGATCCTGACCAACAACGCGGCGGCGATGCTGGTGTTCCCGATCGCGATCGGGGCGGCGGAGAAGGTCGGCGCGGACCCGCTGCCCTTTGCGATCAACATCATGATGGCGGCGTCGGCGTGCTTCATGACGCCGATCGGGTACCAGACGCACATGATGGTGATGGGCCCGGGAGGGTATCGCTTCGCGGACTTCACGCGCGTTGGATTCCCGCTGAATCTCGCGGTGATGGCGGTGACGGTCGGGCTGACGCCGCTGGTTTGGCCGCTTATCCCGAAGTAGATTGGGAAGTCGTGAGCCGTGGGTGGTGAGCGCCGAGTCGGGTACGGCGCGAATGGACGGGCTTGAGAATGAGCCCGCGACATCGTGGTTCGCGGGCGTACGCCCTGGCCCTGGAGATTCACCCCGGCGCGGACAGGGCGATCCCAGCGGGCTTCCGGGCGATCCGTCCTGCTTCGATCCCCGCTCGCCGAACTTCAACGTGACGAAGCAGGGTCAGTACCACCGGGCTTACGGGCCTGACGCGACGGCACGGGCGCAGGCGAAGTTCGGGGGTGAACGATGAGCACCCCATTTGTGATCGGTACACCCCTCACGCCGGAGCAGAAGGCGGCACGGGCCGAAATGCTGATCGTTCGACTACCCCTTATCGAACTGATCTACACAGGCATCCGTCCCGAGCACGCGGAAGCGGCGGTGAACCTCATTCGTGACGCATTCGTGTATGCGCACGGCAGCGTGCGTCACGCGGAGACTGGGCAGAGGTACGCAAACTGGATCGACGATCTGAAAGCCGAGCGCCCCGCGTGGTTCGGCGTTCCGATGGTGGACGCCGAGAACCGCATGACGCCGGAAGCCGTGGCGATCCTCAATCGTTTGTCGAAAGAAGAAACCGAGAGGTACGAACGGCTGCGCTACGGGGAGGTGACGCCATGAGCACCTTCGATCAGATTGCCGCCGTTCATGCCGAGTTCTCTGGCCTGCGTGATCGGCTCTACTCCGCCATTGGGCGATCGAACTTCCCGCTCGCGGCCAAACTCTCCGCCGATCTTGCGGGCGTCTTCGGGCGGTATCAATCGCTCTGTGCCGAAGCCGCGAAGTCGGCACGCGAGGAGGCAGCGAAGTCGAAGTTCCGGCACCCGAAGCGCGTCCGTGATGAACACCTTGCGGCGGTCGCCCACGATCCCGAGAAGGTCTTTGAGTTGCTGCAACGCGAAGCGATCGAGGCCGGAGAGGAGGGTAACGAATGAACGTCCACGAACTGTTTGCCGAAGACTGGCGGCGCTTCAAGGTCTGGTGCTCGCGTCCCGTGGGGGATGCCGACGTGGAGGCAATCTGCGAACTACTTGCCCGGTGCTCCACGGGCGGGATGCCGGGCGTCGAAGAGTTGTGGGAGGCCGTGGAGAGCCACCCCGGTTCCGACCGGCGGACGGTCACGGAGTATTTCACTCGGGAAGCGGAGTGGAATCAGCCATGATCCCACTGGCACACCACGTCCTCTACAATGCTCGAATCTGGGAGGACAACGAATGGGCCTTCGATTCGATCTTGCTTGCGCCAACTGGGTTGCTCACCTGATCGAACCCGACTCTCGGGTTCCCAAACTCGACATGGAGGGGGCGGAGGGTGAGGCGGTTCGGATGTTCCTGCGTCAACTGCGCGACAACTTCATGTCCTCCCCGCGTGTGGAATACCGCTTCTCGCGGCTCATCCACGATATTGATTTGGACTGGGAGTTGCGGCACAGGCGTCGGCCTGAGACGGTGAACATGCTGCGGGACTTTCTGGGCGGCAGACCGTGGACCGCTCTTATCGTTCCCTCTGGCACCGACGAGAGTTTGGATGAGCGCCTTTGTTCACGGGAGTTCCTCCGAACTCTTGTGGAGATTCGCACCGAAGACCCCGGCCTGATACTGCAACTCGATTCCCCGCCGTCCCGAGAGGTATCGCTTACGGATGCCTTTCCCGCGTTCCGAGTCGCAATGGCCCGATCAGCAGAGTGGCCGGGTGTGCTGATTTGGAGCGGTAAGGACGAAGCCGTGTTCCTTCCGTTCAACTCCCACAGCATCAAAGACATCGAACGTCGGTGTGAGTGGGCCTTCTCTCACCTTGCCGTGACGCGCGGCGTTGACCTGGAGGAGTTAGAGAATCAGTATCGCCGTGAGTATCCCGAGCGATCAAACCGCAAGCGGCTTGTCAACCTGCTACACGTCAGCGACCTGCACATTGGCTGTCGTGAAGCGTCCATCCGTCTGCCCAGAGTTCAAGGTTTCCTGCGCACCATCGTTGCGGAACTGGGCGAGGACACGGCAGTTGTTCCCGTGTTGACGGGCGATCTATTGGACACGCCCGACGAAGGTCTGTTGAACGAAGCAAGAGGGTTCATTGAGTTCCTGTCGAACCTGGGCACTCACGAACCGATCATTGTGCCCGGCAACCATGACGTGCGCAACAACGGGTACCTCGCAGAGAACTTCAAGGTGCTATTCCGGCTTCCAACGAATCAAGTTCAATGGATGAACGAGCACCGCGTTGGCCTGCTCCCGTTCAACTCTGTGATGGAGGGGAAACTGGCTCGGGGTTCGATCGGAGAGGCACAACTAGGGGACATGGGGAGCGCGATTGACCGGCAGAAGGATTGGAAGGACTTCGCGCTGTTCGCCATTCTTCACCATCATCCCATGCCCGTTGAGCGCCCAGACTGGCACGCCCGTAGGTGGTACGAAGCGTTCATCGGGGACCAGTTCGAGAAGACTGTCGCCCTGGAGGACGCTGCACAGTTCCTGTGCTTCGCCGAAACCCGAAAGGTGGCGGCGGTGCTTCACGGGCACAAGCACATTCCAAGAGCCGATGAACTGCCCACGAGCCGCATTCCTGTCTATGGGTGCGGAAGCACCGTTGGCAAGGTGCCCACAAAGGACGGACGCCCCTATATGTCGGTGAACGTCGTCACCTTCGACTCCGACTCCCGGAAGGTGTCAACTCGGCTCATGGCCGAGCGGATGCCCGGCGCGGGGCTGGAAGAGAGCAAGCGGCATGAGCGGGTGCATCTCGGACGGTGAACCGCTCTCGCGCTTTCTCCCGCCATTCTCCCGTGGTGATTTTCTCAGATTTTCTTGGACCCTCATCGCATCAATAAAAACGGCTCTGGCACCACGCCAGAGCCGTTTTCGTCAAAGCGGGCGAGGAGGATCGAACTCCCGACATTCAGCTTGGGAACACCGGGGCTTGGTCTCGAACGCTTCGCGAGTCTAGCCGATTCCGACGCGCCCCGCGACCGCTTGCACACGCGCTTGCACAAGGCCGCGCATGATGGGCATTCTCGCTTCCGTGCCTTCCCCGCTACGTTGGCCCACGGGCGGGCGGGCCCGGCGCTGGCCCCAATCCCCGGGCGTCGCCAACCGGCGGGCCGTCGGGCCAACGTGGGCGTCTACGCGTCTACGCATACAGAACCCGCGACCATGACGCCGCTGGCGAGGATTCTGTAGACGCAGACGCCCCACAGCCGCGTAGGTACTCCGGCGGGGGGGGACCGGTCTCGAAAGGCCTACGGGAACAGCCGCGCGGGTAGACAGAGTTTGTTTCGCGCGGGGATGGGCCGATTTTCGGCCGAATCCGCCCGTTTGCCCACATGGGGCCGAACTTGCCCACATGTCGCGGAATGACGGCGAAACCGCTGCGGTTTGCCTTGCCTCGTGGCGAATGTCATGGCTTCATGTGTCACACGCGGGCGGAATCGCCCCCTGCGACGGAGACCACGAACATGAACGCCACGACGAAGACGACGATCGAGATGGCCAGGACGCTGGCCCGCCGCGGGTTCGCGGTGCGCGGCATCGAGATCCAGACGCCCGACGGCCGCACCTGGTGCATCGACACGGTCGCCCCCGGGCGGGCCCGCCACGCGGACGGCCACTGGGGGCCGAAGGCCGGAGCGCCCGGCGGGTTCCGCCTGTTCGAGATCGACCGCGATCGGGACGACGCGCCGACCGAGCATGACCCGGTGGATTACGACACCTGGGACATGGGCGACCTGATCGACTACCTCAACGTGGTCGGGCAACCGAAGCCCCGGCCGAGCACGACTCGCACAACCGATCCGATGACCTGAAGCCCGCGAAATGCGGGCTTCGCTGTTTACCAGAGACCCCCAACCCCCCACACCCCAAGGAGCACGACCATGACGAAGCGCACGACCAAGCCCGAAGCCACCGCCGCCGAGACCTACGCCGCCCGGCAGAACGACATCGCCCGGCTGATGGACGTGCTGCAGATGGAGCTCGACAAGCACGCCGAGCAGGCCAAGGCCGACCCTCGCAACTGGGGCTTCGCCGGGAGCCTCGGCAAGGTCCGCAGCGACCTCATCGACCCGGTCGGCTTCCTCAGCAACATGGACCGCGAGCACGTCGAGGCGTTCCTGGCCGACGCTGAGTGATCCCACGCGGCGTCGCGGGGAACCGCGGCCGCCACGTTTCCCCCGCCGCGCCGTGCG
>JADYYE010000175.1 GCA_020853815.1 Phycisphaerales bacterium | reverse complement strand
GCACGCCCAAACCGGAAGAACTTCGCCCGATGCCGCTCTTCGCAATCACGGTGTTCCTCTCGGCCTTCCTGCTGTTCCAGATCCAGCCGATGGCGGCGAAGATGATCCTGCCCTGGTTCGGCGGCGCCTCCTCGGTGTGGAGCACCTGCCTGGTGTTCTTCCAGGCCGAGCTGCTGCTGGGCTACCTGTATGTGCACTGGCTGCACGAGACGCTGGCGCCGCGGCGGCAGGCGCTGCTGCACGCCGCGCTGCTGCTGCTGAGCCTGCTCGCCCTGCCGGTGGCGGCCGATCCGTCCTGGAAGGAGACGGCACAGGCGAACCCGACCCTCAGCGTGCTCGGCGTGCTGGCCGCCGCGGTCGGCCTGCCCTACCTGCTGCTGTCGACCACCGGCCCGCTGATGCAGGCCTGGTACGCGCGCGCCTTCGCCGGCGCGACGCCCTACCGGCTGTATGCGCTGTCGAACCTGGCCTCGATGCTGGCGCTGCTCAGCTACCCGGTGCTGGTGGAGCCCTTCCTGGCAGTGCAGGGACAGTCGTGGATGTGGTCGGCCGGCTACGCCCTCTTCGTCGCCGCCTGCGGCGCGACCGCCTGGTGGTCGTGGCGGCAGGTGCCGTCCGAGCGGGAAACGGCCACGGCCTTGCCCCCCGACGTGCCGCGTCCGACCTGGCGCGACTGCCTGCTGTGGGCCGCTCTGGCAATGACGGCATCGATCCTGCTGCTGGCGCTGACGCGCCACCTGACGCAGGACGTGGCGCCGGTCCCCTTCCTGTGGGTGCTGCCGCTGGCCCTCTACCTGCTCAGCTTCATCCTCTGCTTCGACGCGCCGCGCTACTACGTGCGCCCGCTGTTCCTCGCCGCCCTGCCCGCCGCCTTCTTCGGCATCGACCGCATCCTCGATGAGGGCCTGCCGGTGCCGTGGATGATCGCGCTGATCTCGGCCGCGCTGTTCGTGTTCTGCATGGTCTGCCACGGCGAGCTGGTTCGGCGCAAGCCGCATCCGCGCCACCTGACGCTGTTCTACCTGATGCTCTCGCTGGGCGGTGCGCTCGGCGGCATGTTCGTCGGCCTCGTGGCGCCGGCGGCGTTCCCGGCCTACTTCGAGCTGCCGATCGGCCTGTTCCTCTGCGCGCTGCTGACGGTGATCGTGCTGTGGCGCGGCTTGCGCCTGCACTGGCGCCTGCTCCTCGTGCTGGCGCTGGCCGGCTACGGCTGGCGGCTCGGCATGGTGTCGAAGGAATTCGTCGACGGCTACATCGTCACCGCGCGCAATTTCTACAGCCAGCTGCGCGTCTCCGAACGGCACGACGGCGATCCCGGCTGGAAGCGCGTGATGGTGCACGGGCGCATCAACCACGGCGAGCAATACCTCGCGGGCGAGGCGCGCCACGTGCCGAACACCTACTACTGCGAGGAGTCCGGCGTCGGCCGCGCCATTTTCGCCCTGCCGCAGGCGCGGCCGCTGAAGCTCGGCATGGTCGGCCTGGGCGCCGGCACGCTGGCGGCCTACGGGCGCAGCGGCGACACGCTGCGCATCTACGAGATCAACGATCAGGTGCTGCAGCTGGCGAACAGCCACTTCAGCTACCTCGCCGACTCGCCGGCGCGCATCGAGACGGTGCTGGGCGACGGCCGCCTGATGCTGGAGCGCGAACCCGACCAGGGCTTCGACCTGCTGGCGCTGGACGCCTTCTCGGGCGACGCCATCCCGGCGCACCTGCTGACGCTGGAAGCGATGCAGACCTACCTGCGCCACCTAAGGCCGGACGGCATCCTGGCGGTGCACATCACCAACCGCTACCTCGACCTGCAGCCGGTGATGGCCGCCGCCGCGCGGCACCACGGCCGCACGGCGCTGCTCTACGCGCTGGAAAAGGACGAGGACAATCCCGCCTGCTACAGCTCCGACTGGGTGCTGATCATGACGCCGGAGCGCGCCGCGGCGCTGCCGCTGGTCATGAACGACGGCGAGCCGCTCGCGCCGCGGCCGGGCTTCCGGCCGTGGACCGACGGCTTCTCGAACCTGTTCAGCGTGCTCAAATGACGCCCCTCTCCCGCGACGCGGGAGAGGGGTCGGGGGAGAGGGCCGTCAGGCGCTGCCGAGCGATTCCTCGATGCGCCGCACCAGCTCGATGAGGCGCGGACGCGCCTCGTTCATGAGGAATTCCGGCGACAGCGTGAACGCCGGCCCGCCGCAGTTGATGGACATCGGCGGCATGCCCGGGCCGGGCCGGAAGGCGACGGCGATGGCATTGACGTCCTTCTGCCAGGCGCCGAAGGAGCAGCAGCAGCCCAGCTCGTGGTATTCCTTCATCCCCGCCTCGATGCCCTCGCGGATCTTCGGCCAGGCGAATTCGTCGAGCTCGCGGATGCGGTCCATCAGCTCGTGGCGCTCGCCGTCGGAGGTGGCGGCGAGGTAGGCGCGCCCCATGGCGGTGGTGGCGAGCGGGATGCGCGAGCCGACGTCGAGGCTGATGGTGATGGCCGACTGGCTGCGGCAGTGCTCGACGTAGATCATGCTGAGCCGGTCGCGCGTGCCGAGCGAGACCGCCGCGCCGGAAAAGTCCGCCAGGTCCTGCATCAGCGGCCGCGCCAGCTGGCGCACGTCGAGGCGCGCCAGCATCTTGCTGCCGAGCGCCAGCGTGGCGGTGCCGAGGCGGTACTTGCCCGAATCCTCGTCGTAGTGCAGGTAGCCGATGCGCGTCAGCGTATAGGTGAGGCGCGAGACGGTCGACTTGGGCAGGCCGCAGCGCCGGGCGATCTCGATGTTGCCGAGCAGCTTGTCGCCCGAACGGAAGCAGCCGAGCACCTCGAGGCCGCGCGCCAGCGCGGTGACGAAGTGGCGGTCCTCCTTGGCCTTCGGCGGCGCCGGCAGCACTTTCGGCACCTTGGTCTTCCTGCGGGTCAGGGCCATGGATTCATCTCCGTTTCATGTTCTGCATTGCGGTACACGCGTCCCGATTTGCGGCCATCGCATTTTTCGCTCTTGACAGCTTAACACGGCATGCGCAAGACTCGCGCACCTTGACCATGTTAGCAAACTACAGTTCCGCTGTGCAGTCCTGCTGAAGATTGCCGACCGACATGAACCTCGACTTCACCGATGCCGACAACGCCTTCCGCGCGGAGGTGCGCGCCTTCGTGCGCGAACAGCTGCCGCCGGCCATCCGCGACAAGGTGGCGAACGGCGTACACCTGACGCGCGACGAGCATCTGCAGTGGCAGCGCCTGCTCCACGCCCGCGGCGGCTGGAACTGCCCGGGCTGGCCGAAGGCATTCGGCGGCCCCGGCTGGAGCCCGGTCGAGCAGTACATCTTCGAGGAGGAATGCGCCCTCGGCGGCGCGCCGCGCCTGGTGCCCTTCGGCATCAAGATGGTGGCGCCGGTGATCATGGCCTTCGGCAGCGCGGCGCAGCAGGCGCGCTTCCTGCCGAAAATCCTCGCCGCGGAGGAATGGTGGTGCCAGGGCTATTCCGAGCCGGGCGCCGGCTCCGACCTCGCCTCGCTGCGCACGCGCGCCGTGCGCAAGGGCGACACCTACGTCGTCAACGGCCAGAAGACCTGGAACACGCTGGGACAGCACGCGGACTGGATCTTCTGCCTGGTGCGCACCGACCCGGAAGCGAAGGCCCAGCGCG
>JADYYE010000231.1 GCA_020853815.1 Phycisphaerales bacterium | reverse complement strand
AGCCGATCCTCGCCGTGCTGCGCGAGCACTTCGCCGACCGCCGCCGCGTGCTGGAGATCGGCAGCGGCACCGGCCAGCATGCCGTTTTCTTCGCCGCCGCGCTGCCGCAGCTCGAATGGCAGGCCTCGGATCGGACGGAAAACCTGCCCGGCATCCGCGCCTGGCTCGACGAGGCGGCGCTGCCCAACACGCCGGCGCCGATCGCGTTCGACGTCAGTGGCGCCTGGCCCGGGCAGCGCTACGACGCCGTCTTCAGCGCCAACACCCTGCACATCATGAGCTGGGCGGAGGACGAGCGCCTTTTCGCCGGCCTGCCGGACCTGATGACCGAGGACGCGAAGCTGGTCGTCTACGGCGCCTTCAATTACGGCGGACGCTTCACCAGCGAGAGCAACGCCGCCTTCGACGCCTGGCTGAAGGCGCGCGGTGCCCACCAGGGTCTACGCGACTTCGAGGCGGTGGATGCGCTCGCCCGCGCTGCCGGCCTGCGTCTCGTCGAGGACCGCGCCATGCCCTCCAACAACCGCTGCCTCGTCTGGCAGCGAGCATAGCGTCCTCCCCTCTCCCGCTTGCGGAGAGGGGCCGGGGGAGAGGGCATGCAGCCGCAAATACTCGCCAGCGCAGCCGAACTCCCCGAATCCGACTGGCAGCGCCTCGCCACCGGCAACGACCCCTTCATCAGCCGCGCCTTCCTCGGCGCCGCCGAAGCGACCGGCGCCGCCGGCGAGCGCCTGGCCTGGCGGCCGATGCACCTCGCCCTGCGCGACGATGCAGGCGCCCTCGCCGGCCTGCTGCCGCTCTACCTGCGCGAACACTCCTTCGGCGACTTTTCGCGCGACTGGAACTGGCCGACGGCCTGGGAAAAGAGCGGCCGCGCCTACTACCCGAAGCTCGTCACCGGTGCGCCCTACACGCCCTCGCCCGGGCCGCGCCTGCTCGCCGCGAGCGGCGCGGAAGAAAGCGTGAAGCCGGCGCTGATCGAGGCCGCCTTGGCCATGACGCGGGAGCTCGGCGCCTCCAGTTGGCAATGCCTGTTCGTGCGCGAGGCGGAAAGTCAGT
>JADYYE010000049.1 GCA_020853815.1 Phycisphaerales bacterium | reverse complement strand
TTGATGGCGAGGGATTTCTTGAGGTACTCCTCGGCGGCGTCGAGGTTGCCGCGGGTCTGTTCGATCACGCCGAGGTTGCCGTACTGGATCGCCATGCCCTCTTGGAGGCCGAGCTTCTCGTTGATGGAGAGTGACTTCTTGAGGTACTCATCGGCGGCGTCGAGGTTGCCGCGGGACCGTTCGATCACGCCGAGGTTGCCGTAGGTGGCCGCCATGCCCTCTTGGCGGCCGAGCTTCTCGTCGATGGCGAGGGACTTCTTGAGGTACTCCTCGGCGGCGTCGAGGTTGCCGCGGGTCCGTTCGATCGCGCCGAGGTTGCCGTATTGGATCGCTATGCCCTCTTGGTGGCCGAGCTTCTCCTCGATGGCGAGTGACTTCTGGTGGTACTCCTCGGCGGCGTTGAGGTTGCCGCGTGTCTGTTCGATCACGCCGAGGTTGCCGTAGTCCCTCGCCATTCCTGCTTCCTCAAACAGCTCTGTGTGCAGTTCAAGGGCGTCCTGATGGAGTTCGATCGCTTCGCTCAGCTTGCCACGGGTCTCCAGGACCAGCGCGATGTTTCCGAGTACTCGCGCACGCTGCAAGTCGTTGGTCGCGGCGTCCTTGGCGAGCGAATAGGTTTTTAGAGCATCTTCGATCTGGCCGTGATCATGCTGAATCCACCCCAGGCGTCGCAGAGACTCGAAATCGTTGGGGCGAACGGCGACGATTCTACGGAGAGATTCGGCCGCGGTTTCGATCTCGCCGACGAGGTAGGCCCATTCGGCGGTCTTGCGCCAGATTCCGATCGAGGCATCGATGTGATGGCGGGCGGCGGTTTCGTGGGCCGCGGCCTGCTTCTGGAGCCCTTCCAACACGGCGACCGCACCTCCGACTTCCGCGGCGCGCTCGGCGAAGCCCTTGGTGTTGAGCGCGGTGATGGCGATGTCGGCGAGGCGCTTGGCCTGAGCTTGCAGGTCCTCTACGCCGGGCGAGGTTTGCTCGCGCCGGAGCTTGGCCTCGATTTCCTGTTCGAGGCGCGGCCTGATTTCGCGCTCGATCTCTTCGCGCGAAGGATGGTGCTTCACGTGGGAGAGGATCTGGTTGAGGAGGTCCGTGTTGCTGTCGAGCTTCTTCCCGTGGTCGGCAAGGACCAACGCGATCTCGCGGACGCGCCAGTTGGTGTCGAACTCCAGGTGGGCCAGTTCGTCGAGGGTCGACTGGATCTGGGTCGTGTCGGCCTTGAGTTCGGTGAGTTGGGTCTTGAGCGCGACTGCGCAGGCGGCGGTTTCGTGCTTCCAGGCCGCGTTGAAGGCGTCGGGGCCTTTGGCGATCGCGTCCTTGAACCACTGTTGTTGGAGGGCGATGTCGGCGAGTTGATCGCGGGCGGCGGACTGGCCGTGCTTCAGTTGTTCGAGCAACTGTCCGACACGCTCGCAGTGCTTGGCCTGGTCCTCGTCCTTGGCGCGGTCCTTGGCGGCCTTCCTGAAGCCGAGAATGCCGAAGATGGACATGGCGGCGATGGTGCCTGCCAGGTTGGCGTCGAAGGGAATGGCCCCGCCGGCGCACAGGCTACCCAGGGTTTTTGTGCCATCGATCAGCTTGTCGACCGTTACTTTCTCGACCAGTTTTCCGAGGATCGTGGCGGCGAAGTTCTTGATGTTGCCGGCGCTGGACATGAGAACATACTAACACGTTTGGGAGGGCGCGCGAAGACCATCAGCCGCACAAAGTGTGCCGATCGCGTGGCCAACGGGTTGGCCACGGCAGACAAGAGCACCGCTCTGGAGAGTGGTGCCATCGAAGAGCACCGACCGCGAGGACGCGGTCGGTGGCACGCGGTCGGTGGGACGCGGTCGGTGGCACGCGGTAGGTGGCACGCGGTCGGTGGGACGCGGTCGGTGGGACTCGGGCGCGGCTACTTTCCTTCGCTCATGCGCAGGCCGCCGTTGTTGTCGTCGATGATGACGCCGAGTTCCTTGAGGGCGTTGAGGGCGGCCATCTGTTCGGCGCGTTTCTTCGACTGGGCCCAGCTGGATTCGTAGCGTGTCGCGCCGATCTCGACGCAGATCTTGAAGCACTTGGCGTGGTCGGGGCCTTTCTCGTCGAGCACGCGGTAGATGGGCGTGCCGAGGCTGGCGCGCTGCGCGTGCTGCTGGAGCACGCTCTTGAAGTTCTGCTGGTGCCCGCTCTGGGCCGCCTCGTCGATGAGTGGCTCGACGATGGGAAGGATGAACGCGACGACGCGATCGAAGTCCGAGTCGAGGTAGATCGCGGCGATGATGGATTCGAGGACGGCGGCGGCGAGCGAGGCGGGGAGCTCGCCGTTCTCCGCCTGCATGCCCTTGCCGAGCTGGAGGTGCTGCGTCAGCCCCATCTGCATGGCGATGCGGGCGCACATCTGTCGCGAGACGGCGAGGGACTTGATCTTGGTCATCTCGCCCTCGAGGAGCGAGGGGTACTTGCGATAGATGCACTCGCACACGACCAGGCCGAGGATCGCGTCGCCGAGGAACTCCATGCGCTCGTTGCTGGCGAGGCGCGACTCGACGAGCGAGGCGTGGGTGAGGGCGCGGTCGAGGAGGCGCGTGTCGGCGAAGCGATAGCCGAGCACGGATTCGAGCGGATGACGGCCGATGTTCTCGTCGGACATGAAGGGCCCCGCGCTGCGAGCCCGCGCGCCGAGTGGGCGCGGGCCTCAAGCGTGCGGCGTGGGGAGGGCCGGGACCGAGCGGCGACGCGCCACCCGCTGCCGGCCGACCTCGCGCCGTGCCAGTGAGATCGACCAAAGAGAGGCGGAAGTCCACGCTATTTGCGCGGGATACGAACAGAAAGCGATCGCAAGGCGGGAGTCTGGCTTGGGGAATGGGGGGTGAGGGAAGAAAGGACGGGGAAAGGTAGGGTTGGTGACGAGCGCGTGGTATGGGATGGAGCGGAGAGGGGTGGCGATGACCAACCGGGTGTCGCGTGACAGGCGGGAGGGGGCGGCCTAGAGTCTGGGCCTGTTTCGTGATCGAGTTGATGGGCCGCCCGAGGCGATGACCCGGCGGGAAGAACGAGGTTTCCATGCACTATCCCCACCGTACCAGCCGCCTCAAGCGCAAGCGCGCGATCGGGTTCCGCGCCCGGATGAAGACCAAGAACGGGCGGAAGATGATGAACCGCAAGCGCCGCGTTGGTCGTTCGCTCAACGTCGCGGACAAGTAAATCCAAGGACTGCATTCGACTTGAACAGCCCGCGCACGTCGCGGGCGTTTTTTCGTGCGCGGGGAGCGGCGTAACGCGGTATCAGCGGGCGACACCGAGGGATGGAGCATTCACCGCGCCGCGCGCTTCTACTTCGGGTTCGCCCAGAGCGCCTCGCGTTCTTCTTTCGAGAAGTCATGAAGCCGCACGTCATCGGCGGGGCCCGAGCCGTCGGCGAGCGCGGCGGTCAGGGCGTAGTTCGATTCGCTCTCGCGGGTGATCGTGCAGTTCAACGCGCGGCGATCGTGGATGAAGTAGAAGCGGGGCTCGGCGTGATTGACGGGATAGAACGTGACCATTGAATCGCCGTACTTGTAGCCAAAGTCGGAGGGAAGTGACTGCTTGGCGGTGGCGCGATCGGTGTGGAATGTATCGCCGGGGACGATGAGCGTGTCGTAGTAGCGTCTGCTTCGTCCCGCGCCGGCGATGTTGAGCGCGCAGCCCATGAAGACGCGGGCGCGGACGGTGTAGGCCGTCTGGTTCTCGATCGCGATCGGGCTCGGATACTCGGAGCACGCGGCGAGGAGCAGAACGGACGTCAGTGCTGCGATACGAGCGAGGAGCATGTGATTCTCCCATGCCGTGAATGACTGCTCGTTCAATATACCGCGCCGCGTGATTCGACGGGGCGGATGCACCCGGGGTTGTCGAAGCGTGTGCTGTTCACCAGGCGGCTGACTTCCTGCACGCTCGTCAGCTCCGCGGGGTAGGGCCTGCACAGGTCGTGGGCCGCCCGAACCTCGGCGTCGGACGATTCGCCGCGCTCGCCCAGCCACTTCGACATCGACGAGACTGGAACGATGGCGGGCATGCGCTCGTGAACCGGCGCGATGGCGCTGTTCGAGGGCGTGGTGAGGATGGCGACGGTGGTGACCGGCGAGCCGTCACGCGGCGTCCATTCCTCCCACAACGCGGCCATCACGAACGGCGCGGGCGCGCGTTCGCCCGGCGGGCAGAAGCGCACGAGATACGGCTGCTTCTGGCTGCCGCCGAGTGATCGCCATTCATAGAACCCGTCGGCGGGGACGAGGCAGCGGCGCGAGCGGAGCGCGGGCGCGAGCTTGTCGTCGATGGTCTCGGCCGCGATGTTGATGGTGCGCACGCCGACGTCGGGCGTCGCGGACCAGTGGGGGATCAGCCCCCAGCGTGCGAACTTCATGGCGGGACGCTCGCCCGGCCCGCTCGGCGGGAGGATGATCGGGATGTCCTGGCCCGGCGCGATGTTGTATCGAGGAACGAGGCGCGGGAGGGCGGCCAGCGACGCACGGCGAGCGGCGTCGAGCGTGCCGTCGAGCAGGTCGAGCGCGGGCGCGAGAGCGTCGACAGGAGTTGCGAGGAAGTACCGGCCGGGCATAGGAGAAGGGTAGGGAGAAAAAGGCACGAGGCACGAGGCACGAGGCACTAGGCACTGGGCACTGGGCACTGGGCACTAGGAAAAGGCATCAGGCATCAGGCATCAGGCATCAGGCATCAGGCATCAGGAAGACGTGATGCCCGTCGGCTCTGGGTGTACGAAGGCAGTGCGCGGCGGCGGAACATGCAGGGGTGTTGCGATTAACCCTGCAGGTGCGCCCCGCCGTTGACCAGTCCGGGGTGGTGCTCGGCGCGTCCTTCGAGGCTCGACAGGGCCGAGTGCTTGTTCAGGTATTCCATGACGACCATCGCAAAGGTCGCGTGGCTCCACGTCAGCGGGCTCACACTCATCGATTCGCCGGTGTGCGGTTGGAACTGCTCGGCCAGCACGCCCGACGCCGACGCGCGTTGCACGCACCACTCGAGCAGCGGCACGGCCTCTTGCAGTTCCGCGAGCGAGCGCGCCTTGGCGATGTGATACTGCGCCTGCCACAGCGTGCAGATCACCCACGGATTGCCGGGCACTTCGGTGATGCGGTCGCGCTCGACCTGGTGGTAATAGTCGTGCTCGTAGCGGGCGCAGCCGCCGATCGGCGTCTTGATCCACAGACGCTCGCGGAGGGCCTTCATCTCGCTGGCCATGCGCGGGTCGTTGGGGTCCAGGGCGCCGAAGGCAAAGAGGGCGTAGTTGGCGGAGTCGGCGGTCATGTCGAGGCGGTAGGAGCCATCGGGGAGGGGCTGGGCGAGGCGGGCGAAGCGCTGCTGCTCGTCGTTCCAGAGGTGGCGACGCAGGGCGGCGCGCATGGATTCCGCGCCGTCGCGATACGCCGCGGCGCGGTCCTGCTGCCCGAAGTCGCGTGCAAAGGCGGCGGCGGCCTGCAGCGCGCCGATGGTCGCGGCGACCGTGAAAGTGTGGATGCCTCGGCGTTCTTCCCAGAGATCCCAGGAGGGGAGGGGCAGGCCCGCGGCGTCGCGGTAGCGGAGCATCCATTCGGCGGGGCGGGTGATGAGCGAGTTGTAGAGGGGCTTGATGAACTCCACGTCGCGGAAGGTGGCGAAGTGCTTGCGCAGGGCCCAGAGGACGAGGGAGGTTTCGTCCTGCTGGATGGGGAGGATTTTCAGGCCGTCGAGCATCCATGGGTGCCACGACGAGGCAAGGTCTCCGGTGGGGGTGTACTTGTGGAGGAAATAGCCGTCGGGCTCGACGCAGTCGGCGCAATAGCGGAAGAAGGAACGGGAGAGTTCGGATTGGCCGCAGAGCGTGAGGGCGTAGGCGACGAGGGCGCCGTCGCGGGTCCAGCAGTAGGAGTAATGGTCGCCGCCGAACTGGGTGATGTCGGAGTCGTTGGCGGCGATGATGGCGCCGCCGTTGTCGATCTGGGTGCGGAGGACGAGCTGGGAGCGGTAGAAGAGTTCGGCGACGCCGGCGGAGAGGGGGGAAAGGTCGATGGGTTCCTTGCGTGCCCAGAGTCGCCAGTAGGACTCGGTGCGGTGGAGCATGTTGTCGGGGCCGGATTCGTTGACGCGGCGGTTGAGGGCCTTGACCTGGTCGTAGGAGCGTCCGCAGACGAGCCAGGCGGTGATGTGGGATGTGGCATTGGGGGGGACGAGGATGTTGAAGCCGATGGTGGCGTCGACCGAGCCCTGGGAGATGGCGTTGCGGCCGAGGACGCCGTCCTCGGCGTCGCGCCAGGTGCCCTCGGTGCCGCGGACGCGCTTGGTGCCGATGGCCCAGTGGTCGATGCCGCATTTGTGCTCGTCGCAGGCGTTGAAAAGGAAGTAGATGTCGTCCTTATAGATGACGATGGAGGAGGTGGAGGGGTCGTAGTTGGCGGTGTCGCCGACGGGCGTGCCGCCGATCGACATGTCCCAGTGGAAGAAGACGCGGACGTCTCGCTCCTGCCCGCGCAGATCGCGGACGCTGACGCGTCGGAAGTAGATGGGTTCGTGGAAGTCGACGGCGTCGTTGCAGATGAGTTCGAGGCCGAGCTCGTCGTTGGTGAGGCGGACCTCGGTGACGAGGGTGTCTTCGCGGTAGCGGAGTTCACGTCGCCACGAGGGGTCTTCGGACCAGGCGAGGCGGCCGTCGGCCCAGACGCCGAAGCGCTGCACGTTGCCGTCGGTGTGGTTGAAGCGACCGACGTTTGGAAAATAGAGATCGCGGACGCGGTAGAAGCGGTCGAAGGTGATCAGCAGGTTGCCGTTCCCGACGGGGATGTCTCTGGGCATGGCGTCTCCGGGGCTGGACGCGGCAGGGTATCGCGCCCACGCTCGGCCCGTCTGTGGTTGAGGAGTTAGACCTGCCCGGCCAGGAGCTGGGCGGCAAGGTCTTCGGCGGCGGCGTCGCCGTCGGACTCGGGCTCGGCCTGGTTTTGTCCGGCGGCGAGGGCGGCGGCGCGCTCGGCGGGCGTGCCCACGAAGGTGACGAGAATGCCGAACTTTTCGCCGACCTTGACGGCGGTGCCGTGCCCGATCACCTGGTTGTTGACCATGAGGTCGAGCTCGGCGTCGGCGAGCTTGGGGACCTCGACGATGGCGCCGGCGGTGAGTGCCAGCACCTCGTGGAGCTTCATCTCGCGCTCGCCGATGCGGACGACGATGGGGACTTCGAGCTTGAGGATGGAGTCGGAGGTGGAGGGCATGGTGGGACTATCGGCGCGCAGGGGGGTCGGCTGAAGCTCCGCAAGGGGCGTGCCATCCGGGGTGCATCCGTCCACCTGGACCGCGCCCACCTGACCACCGTGTTCTGGGTGCGACTCGGGGGTTCCGGGCGTGCCTGGCGCCGCCGACGGCCATGGCCGCCACGCGAATTCCGACCAAGCAGGCGGGCCCGGTGTCAAACCCCGCCGATCGGCCGCAGGCGCGGGTGAACTCCCCCAGGTCTCGTGCGTCTGACCGGCGCTCGGACGTGCCGGGTCGCGGATACGAGGGGCGGCGGGCTAGCTCCCGTGCGACGCCAGACGAGTATTCTGTGGTGCGGGGCGCTGTGCTGGCGCGATTCCAGACCCGATCGGAGGCAACTCAATGTACCTGCGCAATTGGCCGGCGAAGGTGATCGCGATTCTCGTGTTTCTGGGAGCGGCCGGGGTGACGTTGTCATCGCCCGAGGCATGGGCGCAGGTTTCGAGCGCACCATCGACGCAATCCGACGACCTGCGCGCGTTGGACGGCGAGTGGGTCTATGTCGAGGACAAGACCGAGGGCCGCGCCCTTGAGCAACTCGGCCCGCCGATGAGCGCGAAGTTCTCGATGCGCGTCGAGGAGGGCGCGGTCGTCCTGAATGGACATGGCTCCGGGCATCGCGACGTGCGCATCGCGCTCGACGGCTCGATCACCGAGGTCGCGGAAGCCAAAGCGTCCTCGCGCTACCGCGGTTCGTGGAAGGGCGGGACCTTCGAGTATCAGGTCGAGTTCATACGAGCCCCGGAGACCGTCTCCGACGGGTCGATCCGATCGATCCGGAGGAGCTTCCGCGCCACGCCCGAGGGCCTGCTTGTAAGCGTCGTGGTCGATCCGCCCGTGGTGAAGGACTCGGTCGGGCTCTATCGCCATGCGGAGGACATCGAGATGCCCGCGCCCGCGAAGGCCGCGATCGGCGATCTGACGTGGCTGGCCGGCGCGTGGGTTGGAACCCGGAGTTCGGGGTCGTCGATCGAGGAGCGATGGAGCCCGGCGCTGGGCGGCGCCATGCTCGCCGTATCGCGGACGGTCAACTCAGGCGGCAAGATGGTCGCGTTCGAGTACCTGCGCGTCGTCGAGCGTGACGGCGGGCTGGTCTACATCGCACAGCCCGGCGGCAAGACGCCGACCGAGTTTGTCCTTACCGAGCTGAGCTCCACCCGTGCGGTGTTCGACAACCCGCGGCACGACTATCCGAAGCGCATCGTGTACGAGCTTTCGAGCCAGGGCGCTCTTTCCGCCACGATCGGCTACATCAAGGGTGGCACTCCCCGGCGCCTCGACTTCAAGCCGGAAGGTCGCTAGGCGTATCGCCCGACGATGAGCGTGACGTTGTGCCCGCCGAAGCCGAAGGTGTTGTTCATGGCGTAGGCGACGCGGCGCTCGCGCGGGGTGTGGGGGACAAGGTCGATATCGAACCCGTCGTCGGGGTCGTCGAGGTTGATGGTCGGCGCCACCAGGCCGTCGCGCACGGCGTGGACGCAGGCGATGGTTTCGACCGCGCCGGAGGCGCCCAGGCAATGCCCGTGCATGGACTTGGTGGACGACATGAGCAGCTTGCCGCCGGCGGACTTACGCGCATGGTTTCCGAAGATGGAAAGAACGGCGGCGACCTCGGCCTTGTCGCCCAAGGGGGTGGAGGTGCCGTGGGCGTTGACGTAGTCGATCTGCTCGGGAGCCATGCGGGCGTCGCGGAGGGCCCAGCGCATGGAGCGGGCGGCGCCCTGGCCCTCGGGGTCGGGGGCGGTGATGTGTCCTGCGTCGGAGGAATTGCCGCAGCCGACGAGTTCGGCGTAGATCTTCGCGCCGCGGTTCTTGGCGTGCGCCTCGGTTTCGAGCACAAACATGGCGGCGCCCTCGGAGAGCACGAAGCCGTCGCGGCCGCGGTCGAAGGGGCGGCTGGCCTTGGTTGGGCAGTCGTTGCGGGCCGACAAGGCCTTCATGGTCATAAACGCGCCGATGCAGAGGGGGGAGACGGCGGCCTCGGCGCCGCCGGCGACGATCACGTCCGCCTCGCCGCGACGCATGATGTGCATGGCGTCGGCGATCGCGTGACCCGATGAGGCGCACGCCGTCGCGTGGGCTCCCGCCGGCCCGCGCAGGGCGTAGCGGATCGAGATCATGCCGGTGGCGGCGTTGACCATGAGGCGCGGAACCGTGAAGGGCGAGATCCGTTCCGGGCCCCGCTCCACCATGCTCATGACGCCTTCTTCGATGGTCTTGATGCCGCCCACCCCGGAGCCGACCACCACGCCGCAGCGCTCGGAGTCTTCTTTCGAGAAGTCGATGCCGGAATCTTTGACGGCTTCGGCGGCGGCGCCCAGGCCGAGGATCGCGAAGCGATCGATGCGGCGCACCTCGCGCCCGTCGATCACGCCCGCCTTCACGGGGTCCCAGTCCTTGATCTGGCCGGCGATCTTGACGTCCCAGTGTCCTTCGTAGCGGGCGAACTCCTCGCCCTGGAAGTTGGAGACACCGCTGCGTCCTTCGCGCATTCCGGCCCAGGTTTCATCCGCCGACCGGCCCAGCGGCGTGATCGCGCCCATGCCGGTGATGACGATCCGGGTTTGGGGGTTGTGATTGGCCATAGGGGAGGTGGTGAGGATGAGAGTCGGAGCCCCGCCGGTCGCCCGGCGCTTGGAGGCGCATGTCGCGGATAAACCTTGGCCAGTGTACGCAGGTGGGCGCGACGGAGGGGCGCGAACCGCAGGCGATCACCCGGCGGGGTGAGGGGCGGACCGGGGCGGGATGTGGGCGTGTCGCGGGCGGCTCAGGAGATGCCGTGGGCCTGCTTGATGAAGTCGATGGCCTCACCCACGGTTTTGATCTTCTCGGCCTGCTCGTCGGGGATGGAGGTCTCGAACTCGTCCTCGAACTCCATGACGAGCTCGACGGTGTCGAGGCTGTCGGCGTTCAAGTCCTCGACGAACGACGTCGCGCGGGTGATTTTGGCCTTATCGGCGCCCATCTGCTCGGCGACGATGTCGATGACTTTGGCTTCGATTTCCTGCTCGGTCACGGTGGGTCTCCCGTTGGAATGGCGGGGTGTCGCCGGCCGGGCTCCAGCCCCAAGAGCCGGGATTATAACGGCTCGCGGGCAGAAGCAAGCGGCGTCAGGAAAATGCCTTACACAATGCGAACGGCTTGTGCCCGTTTGCCCGGCGTGGGGCAAAGCGGATGATCGGACGCGGTTTGCGCGGATATGGGAGCGTGGGCGGGAACGATGGCGCGAAATCTGCGGGCGAGCGCATGTATTCGGCGTGTCGGATGGGCCGTTCACCCTTGACGCGATCCAAAGGCAACCGAGCTGCGGAGGGTGAAGTCGATAGACGCCTGTCCGAGCAGTTGGCCGGTTGTTCACCGCTGCTTGATGCGTTTAGACAGCGTCTCGACACCGGCCGACCGCTCCGATCGAGAAGAGAGAGGAGAGGTGGCGATGTCGAGTATGCCGCAGGAACCGGGAGCGTTCGCCGAGGCTGTCGTCGAGATGCTCAAGAAGCTCCAGCCTGAGTACAAGGTGGACCTGGTGGGCCCGCGCGAGATTCTGGTGAACGGGCGTCGCCTCGACCTCGAGAACCTGTATCGAATGGTGCGTCACGAGCCCGGGCGCGGGTCGGAGATCGTGGAGCATTACCTCGACCAGCTCTTTGCGGGCGAGGCGATGCAGTTGATGAACATGACGCTGGACTTTGCGAGGCCGCGGATCATGCCGCGCATCCAGCCGGAGACGATCTTTGAGCACCTGGCGCGCGAGATGGTGGCCCATGTGCCGTTCGTGAACAACACGGTGATCGTGTTTGTGACGGACCTTCCGAACATGACGGTGAGCATCACGACCGAGCAGGTCGTTCGCTGGGGCGTGACGATCGAGGACATCGAGCAGATCTCGCGCGAGAACCTCGACGGGTTTGCGCCTGAGCTTGAGGTGCAGGTCGTTGAGAGCAAGGAGGGCGGCAAGGCCGCGATCCTGGCGGAGCACGACGGCTACGACGCGGCGCGGCTGCTGCTGAGCGGGCTGTACGACCGGCTGGCGCCGCAGCTGGGCGGCGACTTCTACGTCGCCACGCCGGCCCGCGACATGTTCATCGCGCTCTCGCCCGGGCCGGACAGCTTTGTGAAGCGGTTGGCGTCGCGCGTGCAGCAGGACTACAAGCGCCTGCCGTACCCGATTACCGGCGAGTTCTTTTACGTCACGCGCGACGGCGTCGCGGGGCGGTTGAATGAGCCGTGGGCCCAGCAGGGTGAGGCGGCGTGACGGCAAATCGCCAAAGCGCCAAATGGCCAAATCGCCAAATGAAGTAGAGTCAAACACGTAAGCAGGCGAACCGGTGACAAGCGTGAAGAGCGAACGAAGGTGATACTCGAAGACCGAAGTTCGCCGCCGCCCTGGCTTTCTGCGATACTGAACCCCCGAGGCACGAGCCAAGGGGGTTTTTCATGCGCGGACAAGCAGATTCAGGGGCGGATTCAGCGGCGGTTTCAGGGGCGGGTGTAGTGGCGGCCCAAGCGGCACGGCGAGGCCCGAGGGCGGCGGGCGCGGCGATGATGACGGCGTGCGTGACGGCGGTGCTGCTGGGCGGCGCGATCATGCTCGCGCTGGTGCCGCGTGCGTCGACCGGCGCGCAGATGGCCAGCGCCGCATCGGCGTGGCTCTCGAGTCTGTCGCCCGAGCTTCGCGCCAAGGGGCTCTTCAATATCGACGACGCGTGGCGGACGGACTGGCACTTCGTGCCGCGCGAGCGCAAGGGTGTTCCGCTGGGCGAGATGAACGAGGCGCAGCGCATCGCGGCGAGAAACGTGCTGCGTTCGGGGCTGAGCGCGCACGGCTATCTGAAGGCCGAGCAGATCATCCAGCTCGAGCTGGTGCTGCGCGAGATGGAGCAGCGCGCCGGGCAGAGCGGCGCGGGGCGCGACCCGGAGAAGTACACGCTTTCGATCTTCACGACCGACGGCAAGGCGCCGGGAGATGGGGCGTGGGGCTGGAAGTTCGAGGGGCACCATCTCGCGATCAACTTCTCGTCGATGGCGGAGGAGCGCGTCGCGACGGCGCCGATGTTCTTGGGCGCGAATCCCGCGGAGGTGCGCAGCGGGCCGCGTGCCGGGCTGCGCGTGCTGAGCGTGGAGGAGGACCTGGCCCGCGAGCTGGTGAGATCGCTGGACGAAGCGCAGCGGAAGGCCGCGTTGATCGCGGTGGACGCGCCGGCCGACATCCTGCTCGTGCCCGGGCATGAGCCGAAGCTCGACAAGCCCGAGGGCCTGCCCGAGTCGCGCATGAGCGACGACCAGAAGCGCATGCTCTGGCGGCTCGTCGAGGTGTACGCGGGCAACCTCACGGGCGACCTCTCGAACTGGCAGCTCGAACGCGTGAAGCGCGCCGGCGTCGACGCGATCGTCTTCGCCTGGGCCGGCGGCGTGGAAAAAGGGCAGAAGCACTACTACCGGATCCACGGCCCGACGTTCATCGTCGAATACGACAACACGCAGAACGACGCGAACCACATTCACTGCGCGTGGCGCGATACGGAGCACGAGTTCGGGACCGATCCCCTGCGCGGGCATGTGAAAGAGGGGCACGGGAAGTAGGCGCGGAGTGGCTGACCGGGCGGCGCGGGTGCCAAGTGGCCGAATTTCCTGATAGCCAAATGAAGAGGGAGTGGCGATCGGACCGCGTGTCGGCGGCCGCTGACCCGGCGCTTGCTCCCGGCGTTCTTCCTACCCTTCCCCGATGATCCTCCTGATCGACAACTACGACAGCTTCACCTGGAATCTGGTTCAGCGGTTCGGTGAGATCGAGCCGTCGCTCGAACTGGGCCGAGACCTGCTGGTCGTGCGCAACGACAAGATCACGCCGGACCAGGCCGCGGCACTCGATTCCGGGCGCGGTCCGACGCACCTGGTCATCTCGCCCGGGCCGTGTACCCCCAACGAGGCGGGCGTGTCGAGCGCGATGATCGCGCGATTCGCGGGGCGGATTCCGGTGCTGGGCGTTTGCCTAGGGCATCAGTGCCTGGCCGCGTCCAACGGCTTGACCGTGACGCGCCACGTCATCCAGATGCACGGGAAGACGAGCCCGATCACACACGACGCGAGCGGCATCTTCGCGGGCATGCCCCAGCCCTTCACCGCGACACGCTATCACTCGCTGGTCGTGCTCCCCGAGACGATCCCGCCCCCGCCCGCGCCCGGGCAGGACGGTTGGGTGGTGTCGGCGTGGACCGATGAAGATGACGGCAAGGGGGGCACGCGCCGCGTTGTGATGGGCCTCCGGCGTGTGTTCGGCGATGCGAAGAAGTTCCCCGTCGAGGGCGTGCAGTTCCACCCGGAGAGCTTCCTGACCGAGCAGGGCACGAAGCTCCTGGCGAACTTTTTGGCGATGGGGCGATGGGGCGGTGAGGGCGAGACAGCGAAACAGCGAGACAGCGAAACAGCGAAACAGCGAAACAGGGAAGAAGACGTCGTCTCTCACGTTCGATCCATTGAAAGAGATGGGTGATGGCGGGCCCACAGGCTTGTGGGCCGATCGTGGCACGCCGGGGTGTCGGGCGCTAATCTCCTGCACCATGATTACCCCCTCGCCGACCACGAAGATTGCTCCGTATCTCTGCCGCGGCGTGCTCGAGCAGGTCGTGCCCGAAACCGCCACCAAGGGCGCGTACGTCGTCGTGTCGTTCCCCGACACGAGCTATCGCCTGCACCTGGTGCCCACCGCCGGCCTCTCGACCCCCGTGGGGAAGAAAGTGATCGGCGTGATCCGGGCCAAGGCGCGCCGGGTCGACGTGGTGCAGAGCGGCGGGCGGTACGTGGAGCCCGTGCAGGGCAGGCCGCGCCGCGTGCAGGGGCACGTGGTGTCCACCGAATCGAGCACGAATTCGATCACGGTGAATGCGGGTGTACCGATGGTGTGCGTGCTGACGGATGCGCGCCAGTCGGCGTCGCAGTTCGAGCCCGGGCAGTTCGTGAGCTTTGACGTGCTGGACGGCGCGACGCTGACGCCCGAGCAACCGGCGTAAGACTCGCCGCGAATGGAGCGGTGGGGGAGCTCTTGGCGGGCGGTTCGGGGCGTGCATGAGTTGCGTGATGCTCGTGACGTGAGGGTCTGTGAAAGTCGTGGTTGAGGGCGCCGGAGGTTTCAGCGGGAGCGCTGGGCCGTGAGTGCATCGCACGAGCATGATGGCGAAGAGCACGAGGCGGTTCGTGGCGCGGTGTCCGTGCGCACGGGCTGGCGGGTCGCGATCGCGTTGGCGCTGCTGGGCGGCCCGATGGCGACGCTGGTGGCGTGGCTGGGCTCGATGAAGATGGGCGGCTGGTCGCCGTGGATGTTGATCGTTTTCGGTCCGGCGCTGGAGGAAGTGCTGAAGTCATGCCTGGTGGCGGGCGTGGTGGATCGCAGGCCGAATGTGTTCGTCGATCGTGACCAGATCCTGCTGGCGGGCGCGTGGTCTGGGGTGTGCTTTGCGGCGGTGGAGGCGATGATCTACACGAATCAGTCGCTCGAGCCCGCGCCGGTCGAATTGGTGTGGTATCGCTGGACCGTGTGCGTGGTGCTGCACGCGGCCTGCTCGCTCATGGCCGCGATCGGGCTCGCGGAATCGTGGGAGCTGGCGCGCCGGGGCGAGCGCGGCGGAGCGTTGGCGGCGTTGCCGTTTCTGCTGGCGGCGATCGTCTTGCACGGCGGATACAACGCGATGTGCGTGCTGCTGGCGATTCGGGGGTATGTAATGTAACGAAGTCACGAAGTCGCGAGGTTACGGAGAGAATACCTTGTGAGTCGAGAGACGCGGGTCGTGGGACGCGGGCTCGCGTTGTCCAAGTCCGCTCCTCGAGCCCCCAAGGCTGGTCGCCCCTCGTCGGGGGCTGAGAGAGTCTTTGAGCGAATCCGGCGGAACGCAAGCAATCATCGTCATCGCGACCCGAAGAAGTGTCGTGTCCACGGCCGGTCCCGACAGAGCATCGCTCGAATCGAAGCGGCGAGAACCCCCCACCTCGGACGACCTTGTCCATGCGGCCCGAAGCGTGAGAACAAGCTCGTCGCGACGCACTACCTCGACGGTGTCGTCGTGGTTCCGCGCTCGTCCGACAGCGGCGTCATGCCCACCTTGGCGATGCCCAGGCGATTGCACGCGTCGTGGGCGAACACCAGGTCCTGCATGGGCACGTTTGCGTCGGGCTTGAGCAAGACCGCGATCTCGCGCCCCGCGTTGTCCTTGGCGAGTTGCTCCAGGCGCAGGGCCAGGGCCGAGAGCGGCGCGTCCGTCAGCGATTCGCCCGTGACCACGGTCCTCGTGGACGCTCGCGCTGCAGCGCCCGCCGTGCTTGCTCCGTCGCTGTCGGAGGGGACCGAGCGGAGCGTGAACTCCAGCCGAAGCGTGTCTGTTGCGGTGCCGGCGCTCGCGGAGCGCACGGGCAACGCCGACTTGATGAACCACTCGGGCCCCAGGACGGCGGAACTGGCCATGAAGAAGACGAGGATCACCATGACCACGTCGACCATCGGCGTCATGTTCGGCGCGTGGTGCAGGCCGCGGGCCTGCGCGAGCGAAAGGCGGCGGCGCAGGGCGCTCATGGCGAACGCTCCGTCGCGAGCCGCGCGCTGGTCAGCCCCGCGCGACGGCAGGCTTCGAGCACCGGCGACAGGGTTTCAAAGGGAAGATCCGCCGACGCGCGCAGCAAGACCGGGCGCGGGGGCGTCGACGCCTGCGCGGCACGCACGAGCGTCTCCAGTCCCTCGAGCGTGATGGGCTGCTCGGAAGAACTGAGTGACGGCGCGGCGTCCGCCCCGCGCGTGATCACGACCGAGAGCGGCTCGGGACCCGCGGGGACCTGGCCGGTCGCGGAGGTCGGCAGCCGCACCGCCGGGTCCATCGCCAGCTTGCCCACGATGAGGAAGAAGATGATCAGGCACATGACAACGTCGATCAGCGGCGTGACATTGATCTCGCCGGTGACGGGCCTGTGAGGATGGAGCGGGCGAGCGCGCATCGCGTGGCTCAGGGCTTGAAGGGCACGGGGATGCGGTCGACCAGCTGCCCGCAGAGCGTTAGGGCCCGCGTGCAGTGCTTGTCGATGATCGAGCGGAAGAGGGCGAACGACAGCAGGCAGGGGACCGCCAGGCACAGGCCCAGCAGCGTGTGGAAGAGCGCCTTGGAGATGCCCAGCGACAGGTCGGCCGGACCCGCCTTGCCCCCGGTCTGACCAAGGCTTGTGAAGGCCAGGATCATGCCCCACACCGTGCCCGCCAGCCCGATCAGCGGCCCGAGATTCCCGATGACGTTCAGCAACTCGGCGCGACGGAACCATCGCGCGGATTCCTCGGCGGCGGCGAGTTCGGCGGCATCGCGGACGGCGTCGCGGTCCGGCGCGTGTCGCGCCGCCGACAGAGCTGAACGCATCACACGCGCGACATAGGTCTCGTCGCGCGCGACCAGGTCGCGCACATCGTCCCAGCGCCCCGCGGCGACCAGATCGCCCAGCCGGTCCACGAGCTTGCGCGGGATGAGACGCGATTCACGCACGTCGATGAGGTTGGCGAAGATGACGGCGACCGCGACGACGCTCCCCAGGACGAGCAGGACCGTGAAGGCGTCGAATGAACGCGTGAACAGGGACCAGAGGCCGAAGGTCTCGGTCGCGGTATCGCCGCTTGGGGCGGGCGCGGGAGGATTGGCGGCCTGGAAGGCGGAAGCGGCGGCGGCGCAGAGGCACGCGCCGATCATGGCCGAGAGCAGGGTGGTTCTTCGCATCACGCGATGATACGCGGGGGCGGCGGGGGAGGGCCGCGGCCCAGATCCACGATTGCTTGACGGACGCGGGCGGTTCGCGCATCTTGAGGACAACATGAACACGAATCAATGGATGCGTCGTGGGGTGGCGGTGCTGGCGATGGCCTTGAGCGGACCGGCGCTGGCGGGCCGCCCGGGTGTCCCACATTCGGGCGAGCCGACGCACATCCGGGCGTGCGCGGCTGTGGCGGCGACGACGGTCGCATCGCCGTCGGGCCATGTGGCTTCGCCGCCCGTTGCGAAGCTCGTGACGCCGGCGAGCGAGCTGAAGCTGCCGTTCGATCGGTACACCACGACGGACGAGTTCGGACGCGAGATCACGTTCTATCTGTCGGTGGCGAACTACAAGCCGAACGGTCCGAAAGAAGCGCCAAAGGACGCCGACACGAAAGACAAGAGCGAAACGAGAGACGCCGCGACGAGCGGCCCCACCGACACGGACGCAAAGGACCGTCCCCTCCCCATCGCGGTGTTCATTCAGGGTTCGGGCGGCGGCTCGCTTTTCGGCGAGCTGCCGGACGGGCGGCGCTACGGCGGGATCCAGAACATCCTGCTCACGCTCGCCGATGGACGATTCCGCGTGCTGTGTGTTGAAAAGCCCGGCGTGGCGTTCCTGTCGCAGGCCACGCCCCCCGGATCGGCCGAGGGCTGCACCGACGAGTTCAAGCGCGAGCACACGCCGGAGCGATGGGCGGCGGCGATCGTGGCCGCCACGCGCGCGGCGCGGGCGCTCCCCGGCATCGACACGTCAACGCTGCTCGTCTCCGGACATTCGGAGGGTGGCGACATGGCGGCGCACGTCGGTGCGGCCATGCCCGAGGCCACGCACGTCGCGATCCTTTCCGCGGGCGGGCCCACGCAACTCTTCGACATGGCGCAGCTGGCGCGGCGCGAACAATCGCCGGGAGAGAGTGACGCCGACCGAGAAGCCCGCGTCGAGTCGGCCTACGAGGCGTGGGCGCGCATCATGCAGAACCCCGACAGCATCGAGAAATCCGAGTGGGGACACCCCAACCGGCGCTGGTCGACGTTCATGAAGGCAGGCCCCGTGCAGAGCGCGCTGGCGTGCAACGCGAAGATGTTCCTGGCGTACGGCACGCTCGACACGTCGGTGCCGGTGGAGAGCTGCGACGTGCTGCGGGCGCAGCTGACCGCCGCGGGCAAGGACGTCACGACCGACCGACGCATCGGCGAGGATCACGGCTACTCAAAGGAAGGCCAGGACCCGCGCGCCGGGTTCACGATCGTGTTTACGAAGATGATCGAGTGGTGGAAGCCGAGCGGCGAAGGAAAGTAGAGCCGGAAAGTCAGAGAAGTGCTCAGGCGGTCGTATGACTGGATCGTGGGTTGAAACGCCTACGCGTTCGGCTCGGTGGCACCGCTCGCAAGCGCCGGGTTCGCGCTTCGCGCCGTGCCGCACTCCGGGCAATTCGTGCCCTTCAGGTCCAGCAGCGGATACTGACAGACATGGCACAAGGGCTCGCGCACGCCGATCGTGAAGAGCAGGCCGCAGGTCGGGCACGCGCAGACTCCCACGCGCGCGTCGAACTTCTTGCCGCAGTGCGGGCACGCGAGCCAGATGCTTGCGATCGTCGTGACGGCCTGGTCGCTGCGCGTTGGGTTGAGCTTGAGCAGAACCATGAGCGCGATGGTGGCGCACGCCGTCACAATGCCGCACGCGCCCGTGAAGCGCGCCAGCATGTCGGGCGGCGAGTTCTTGAAGCCCTGCGAGAGCGCGGAGATGTACGTGATGCCGCCCGCGGTGGCGGCGGCCGCGGCGATCGCGACCAGGCGCAGCCACAACGCCGAATCCGGGAGCTTCAGATGAAGCACGACGTTGGCGTATCCCACGACGAACGCGATGCCGAGCACGCCGGCGTACACCGTCGGGTCGTCCGACGGGATGAACCACGTCCCCAGGAAGCTCATCACGAACGAAACCAGGGCCGCCAGCGGACCGATCCAGCGCCACGCGCGTTCACGCGCCGAGGGCGCGATCATCGCCATCGCGGCCGGAGCAGCGGCGGCGAGCAGACCCACCGCGGTCTCCGCCAGGCGATCCTCGAACTTCCACCAGATCGACGCGAGGAAGAGCAAGGCCACGATCGATTCTGACGCGAGCGAGGTCGTGGCGGCCAGCGAGAGATTGGCGGAATGCCGCGCGGGGAGCAGGAACGCCGCGAGCATCGAGGCCGCGAAGATCGTGAACGACGAAGCGCCGAACCTTTCCTCCAGGTCGCCCGACGTGGTGAACAGGCCGAGCCAGATCGCGACCAGCGCGAGTATGAACGCGAGCACGAGGCCCAGCAGCCCGACCAGCCCGCCCAGGCGCTTCTTGTCGCGGTCGAGGAACTTGCTGAGCGGGAACGCCGCGAGCATGGCGGCGGCGGTGAGGGCGCCGGTGCCGGCCACACGCCCCATCACTCGCGCCGAGCCGAAGATCGTCAGCACGCCGGCGACCGCGGTGATCGCCAGCATCCAGAGCATGACGCGGATCAGGATGCGTTGCAGGTTCATGGTGGTCTCCGTCCCATGACTCAAGAAGTATAGTAAACACTATACTCGATCGTTGGGGCGGACGCAAGGGGCGAGCAACGGGTGAATCGTCCAATTGGTCGCTGGGTCAGGCGCCCGCCCCGTGCCTGAACTCGTCGTTGGAAACGATGAAGTCGGCCCGGGCGCGATAGAGCGACTCGAAGCGCGAGAAGGTCGGTTCCGCCACGCCGTGAAAGAACTCGCGAGCGGGCTCCACGCCCATGCCGCGTTGCCCGCTGCGCTCGATGTGCTCCCAGCGCGACCAGCGGATGTCGCGCGGTGCGTCGACATAGACCTTGACATCAAGCAGCGGAAGCACGGGCTCGTGCAGCGCGTGGATCCCCTCGAGCACGATCACGTCGGCGGGCGTTCGCGGCGTGTCGCCGACGCGCTTGTGCGTCTGGAACGACCACACCGGGATGCGCGTCTCCCGGCGTGAAAGCAGCGAACGCAGATCGCTGAGCAGACGCGGGAAATCCGCGTGGTGGGGGAGGTCCCGCTCGCCGGGCGCGACAAGGTCATAGTCGGGGAGATACGCGTCGGTAGGAACGACGCAGGCCGAGAGCAGCGCCGCGAGCGTGGACTTGCCCGCGCCGACCGGGCCCGTGATCGCGACCACACGCGGACGATCCGCCGCGAGCGAGCCCAGGCGCTCGAGAATCACGCGCGGCGCGAGGTGGAAGGAGATTGGACGAGCCTCGAACATGCGGAACCTCTGAACAATTCAACCTCGGTGACGAAGCGCCGTTGCAGTCCCGCGGAGAACCGACCTCGGAGAGGCGGGCCAGCACATCGCGGAGATCTTATTCAGGAAAACCTTCACATGAAACACAGGAGCCTTCGGAGGCTCGCCTTTCCGAGGCGAGTCAGTCGCGTGAATCGAGAGCGATTCACGCATCGCGGCACAACCGTTCGGAGAGCAGAGCGGCTGGGGGTCGCCATGGGAGGGTGCGGAACGGCGGGCGGTGTGCATCCCGGCTCGCGGATGGTGCGACGCCATCACGCCGTCAGCTCCCGGCGAGCGAGGGAATCATCGCGGG
Source organism: Phycisphaerales bacterium (assembly GCA_020853815.1). Lineage (GTDB taxonomy): Bacteria > Planctomycetota > Phycisphaerae > Phycisphaerales > UBA1924 > JABWBC01. The sequence goes on along the minus strand of JADYYE010000049.1, from coordinate 34,414 downwards.
TTCGGGCGCGAGAATGGCTGGGTAGACGGCGTGGGGGCGCCAGAATGGTCTTGGGCGAAGAGAGCCGAATGGAAGGCCGAGTCCCGCCCCGAGCTTGGGTCCAACTACACCGATCCCACGGGCGGGGCCTCCGCGGGATCGGCGCGCATGAAGAGCGGCTCGCCCTTCACGATCTTCTGCCCGGCCTCGAGCGAGTGATCGCCCGCAAAGCGTGCCAGTTCGACCAGCGCCACGCCCGGCTCGGGCGCGCAGCTCCAGTCGCGCCACAGGTGGGCCATCTTCGTCGGCATCGCGGGCGACGCGAGCAGCGACGCGACGCGGAGCGACTCGGCGCAGGCGAATAGGATCGCGGCCAGCGCCGGCTTGGCGTCGGGGTTGGCGTTCATCGTCTTGGCGAGCGTGAACGGCGCGGTGTGGCTGATGAAGTCGTCGACGAAGCGCACGATCTCGGTGACGTGCATGAGCGACGCGCTCATGTCGAACGCCGCCTGGTCCTCGATGGCGCGCTTGACGTGGAACGCGATGGTCTCGGGGAAGTGAAAGGCGCGCCCCTCGGCGCCCGAAGGCGCGGGGTTCTTGGCTGCGGCGCGGGCGGCGAGCGCCAGGTCGATCGGCGAGCCGCCGCCCGGCTGGGGCGTGAACTCCCCGTCGTGGGCGTTCTCCGGCACGACGCCCCCGAAGTACTTGTCGATCATGTTGGAGACGCGCGAGGTGCAGTTGCCCAGGCCGTTCGCCAGCTCGGCGTTGTAGGTCTCGATGAACTTGGCGTGTGCGAAGTCGGCGTCGGCGCCCGAGAGCGGGCCCTGCGTCGCGAGGAACCAGCGGACGGCGTCGAGCGAGTACCGATCCGCGTAGCCCATCAACCGCTCGAAGCTGATGAAGTTGCCCAGGCTCTTGGACATCTTCATCCCCTCGCTGATCCACCAGCCGTGCCCGAAGATCGTGTGCGGCAGCTTCACCCAGTCATACGCCGGCGACGACGCCCGCAGCGCCATCAGCAGCGCGGGCCAGATCGCGGCGTGGAACCACAGGATGTCCTTGCCGATCAATTGCACCGCGGGAGGCCAGAACGTGCGACGCTCGGGCGTGTCGACGACGCTGAGATAGTTGAAGAGCGCGTCGATCCAGACGTAGACGCGGTTGGCGTCGTCGCCCGGAACGCGGATGCCCCACTGGGTCGCGGGGTCGCTGGTCACGGGGCGCGAGATCGGAACGTCGTTGAGCCCGGCGCGGATGCGCCCCAGGATCTCCGCCTGGCGCGACGAAGGGCTGACAAACGCGGGGTGCGCCTCGATGTGCTTCTGCAGCGCGTCCTGATATTTCGAGAGCTTGAAGAAGTAGCAGTCCTCGGTGCGCTTCACGAGCGGTTTGCCGCTGATCGTCGACTTGAAGTCGGCCTCGCGTGCGGCGTTCTCGGTGACGTACTCCTCCTGGCCCTGGTCGTACCAGCCGGTGTATTGCCCGCGGTAGATGTCGCCCGATTTCAGCAGGGACGTGATGTACTCGATCACGCGGTCCTTGTGGCGCGATTCCGTGGTGCGGATGAAGTCGTTGAAGGAGACGTTGCAGGCGCCGAAGGCGCGCCGGAACTCCGCCGCGTTGCGGTCGGCCCACTCCTGCGGCGTGACCTTGTTGTCCGCCGCCGACGTCACCACTTTGTCCGCGTGCTCGTCCGTTCCAGTGAGGAAAAAGACGTCCGCGTCGTGCCCGCGCACCATCCTCTGGAAACGGGCGGCGACATCGGCGACGACCGTGGTGTAGCAGTGCCCGATGTGCGGGCGATCGTTCACGTAGTAGATCGGGGTCGTGATGTAGTACTGATTCATGCCACAATCGTAGGTTGGGGATTGGTGTTCGCAGTGTGTTCGCAGTGCGTTCGCAAGAATCGGGCGATTCAGGCCCTTGGTTTGGTCGATGGAGTGGGCGGGATTGAGTTCCGGCGCGATTCCCGCGCAGAGGCCGAACCTAAACTGTCCGCGGGTCGAACCACACTGAAGAGAGCACGCGGATTCGAGCACGCCATGAACCCGACACACACCCCGCACAACCATCGGCGATTGACATCCGCCCGCGCCGCCGGCGCCAGGCTGGCCGCCGTGGTCGCGGTGGCGGTCGCGATGGTCGCGGGCTCGTCGACGGCGCTGGCCCAGTACTACCGCGGAGGCCCGGCCAACAGCGGGGGCAACCTTCTTCAGCGGAATCTTCAGCAGGGCGGCGGCGGATATGGCCAGACCCGCGATGAGCGCGGACGCTCCATGCTCAACTTCCGCAACTCGGTGATCTACGGCAACGCCGGCGGCGGATTGTCGTTCCAGGGTTCGATCCCCTACACCGCGCCCAGCGAGTTCCGCGGCAAGCTCCAGTCCGATGCGCTCTACGCGTTCCGGCGCGATTCGTTCTACTCGAGCGTCGCCAACTCGGGCGTTCGCTCGGGCGACGCGCTGGCCTATCGGCGATCGATGATGATCGGCGGGCAGAGGCCGCAGGGCGTCGAGGGCTCGCTGTCGCTCCCGCGCGGGGGGACGCCCCGCGCGTTCAATCCCACGTCGGTGGCTTCGCCATCGCAGGGGTCGTTCGGACGCTCGTCGCCCAACTACCAGCTTCCCTCGCTGGTGGGCGCGGGGAACCAGGTGCGTCGTTCGGCCTCGGGCGCGACGATGACGTCGCAGGGCGCGCTCAACCAGCTCAAGGCCGCCGCGCTGCAGAACGCGATGGGCGCGAACACGCGCTCGAGCATGTACAGCCAGGACGATTACAACCTCACGGGCGACAACCTCCGCAGCCGCGTGAACAGTTTCACGCCGCAGATCGGGCCCTCCGAGGACATGATGAGCCAGCGTTCGCCGCAGGCGGCGGACACGCTGCGCCAGCAGACCGAACGCTTGGGCGCGACCAACAAGGGCGCCGCCCCGGAGCAGGCGGGCCCGACCTCCGCCGCCCCGACTCGTGCCAGCGGCGCGCCGCTGTCGTCGATCCAGGGCAGGCAGACAGGCCAGACCAACACGACGTATGACGAGCTGCGCGATCGCATCAACAAGCTGCTCCCCAGCCAGCCGGGCGAGAGTCGCCCCTCCACCGGGCCATCGACTGGCCCGGCTTCCTTGATCCCGCAGGCGGCAGGCCCGAGCGCCGCGATGCGCGAGTTCCAGAAGCAGATCAGCGACCTTTCCGCCGACCTGCGATCGGACGCCAGCCGCGTCAACCTCGGCGCCGCCGCACGCAGCCGCCTCGGCCAGGGGATCGCAAAGACCGGCGTGTCGCCGTCGGGAGACGAGAAGGGCGCGGCGGCCACGCGCCCCTTCGAGCGCATCGAGCTGGGCCCCGACGGCAAGCCGATCCCCCGGGACGAGCGCCTCGGCCCCACCATCGATCCCAAGACCTTGCAGGTTATCCGTGCCGCCGGCGCGCACGTTGACACGCTGATCCCCGGCGGCGCGGCACGCCGCGATATCTACGGCGAGAGCATGGCCTCGGGCCAGCAGGCGCTGGGCGAGGGGCGATATTTCGACGCCGAGGAGCGCTTCGCGCGCGCGAACTCGATGCGCCGCGGCGACACGACCTCCGCGGTCGGAATGCTCCACGCGCAGCTCGGCGCGGGCATGGTGCTGTCGGGCGGAAAGTCGCTGCGCACCCTGATCACCGAGCACCCCGAGATCACCGCGATGCGCTACGCGGAGAATCTCCGACCCAGCGCCGCACGCTCCGCCGAGTTGATCGAACGCTTCCGCGAGAACATCGCCGCCAAGGGAAGACTGCGCCGCGAGTCGGCGCTGCTCCTGGCCTACCTCGGCTACCAGGTCGGCGACAAAGCCCTCACCGCCGAAGGACTCGACGGCCTGGCGAAGGCCGACGCCGATGAACAGGCCACCGACCCCGCCGCCGCCAGCGACGCGCGCCTGATCGCGCTGCTCACCGGCGTGTGGATGGCGGAGGATGCGCCGGTCGAGCCTGCCGCGGCCGAGCCCGGCGCGACACCCGAAGCCAAGCCGGAAGAGAAGCCCGCCTCCGGGCCCGACTCGGGCGCGAGATAGCACCGGAACCGCGGTGAAATCGTCGGGATTGCGCGGGGCGTGCGCTCGCCGTCGCGCGGGGCGGCCCGTGGTTTCCTATGCTCACTTCGCACGCACTCGCTCCGCGTCGGCGCGAAGTGTTCGGCCCCGTCCACGCCCGCCCGCCATGACCACGCCGCCCGCCAACCCGAGTTCCGGCACAACCCCCGCGGGGTCATCGCCCAGCGCGCCGATTGCGCCCGAGCCGCGCCGCCCCATCGAGGTGCTCGCCGCGGGCGTGGCGGGCGTTCGCCCGCAGTCGATCACGGATTTTCTGACCGACGGCTCGCTGGTGAAGCTGTGCGTGGAATTGTCGCAGATCACGGGCGCGAAGATCGAGGTGCGTGATCCGCAGGATCGCGCCGTCGTGCTCACGGGCGCCGCGCCGGGCTGGTCGCTCGTGCCTCGTCAGGATGCCCCAGAGCGCGTGCCCCTGGTCGTCGCCGGCGTCAACATCGGCTCGATCACCATCGGCCCGGCGACCGGGAGCGACACACTCGAAGCTTCGGAACACATCCGCGCCACGCTGGTGCGCAGCGCCGTGGCGCACCTGGCCTCCGCCGTCGCGGAACTCTGCGGCGACGAACTCGAGCTTCGTCACAAGGCCAAGGAAGTGGGGGCGCTGGCACGCCTCGCATCGCTGCTCGTGCGCGCCCCGAGCGTCGATCGCATCCTGCACGCGGCCTTGGAATCCGCGATCGACGTGCTCGGCCTCGACGCCGGCTCGATCATGCTCCTCCCCCAGGACGCCGACGGCATGACCAGCGAGAACGAGGCCGACCTCACCCTCGCCGCGTCGATCAATCTCAGCCGCGCGTGGCTGGACTGGCCCCAGCCGCTCAGCAAGGACCGCCAGTTCGACCGCCTGGCGCTGGCGGGCGAGGTCGTGACGAGCGAGAACCTGCGGAACGACCCGCGCGTCAACATCCCCGAGCAGGTCGCCATGGAGGGGCTGGTCTCGTGCATCCACGCGGGCCTGGTCTTCCAGGGACGCCCGATCGGCGTGATGCGCCTGTACGCGCGCCGCCCGCAGACGTTCGACGAATCCGACATCCGCCTCTTCCGCTCGATCGCGCAGCAGTCCGCGGTCGCGGTGCAGCAGTCGCGTCTGCTCAAGAGCCAGGAGGAAGAACGGCGGATCCAGCGCCAGCTCCAGTTGGCGGCGGACGTGCAGCGCCGCATGATGCCGCGCGGCGTGCCCAACATGCCCGCCTTCGACGTCGCGGCCAAGTACCTCCCCTCGTTCGAGCTGGGCGGCGACTTCTACGACTTCGTCAATCTCAACGGGCACCTGGGGATCGTGATCGGCGACGTGGTGGGCAAGGGCGTGGCGGCCGCGCTGCTCATGGCCGCCGTCCGCGCCTCGCTCCGCGCCCACGTCCAGGACGTCTACGACCTCGACGAGGTGATCGCACGCGTCAACCAGGCCATGTGCCGCGACACCCAGGACCAGGAGTTCGCCACGCTGTGGTACGGCGTGATCGACCCCTCGACCATGCGCATGACCTATTGCTCCGCCGGGCACGAGCCGACCTTCGTCGTCCGCGTGCCCGAGCACCGCGCCCCCGGCACCGAAGACATCGACGAGCTCTCCGTGGGCGGCATGGTCGTCGGCATCGACCCCTCGCAGCGCTACCAGCGCGGCATGTTCGACCTGCGCGAACGCGACGTGATCGTCGCCTACACCGACGGCATGTGCGACGCCGTCGATTTCAACAACAAGAAGTTCACCAAGCGCCGCCTGCACCAGGCCGTGCTCAACGCGCTGGCCCAGAACAAGGACGCGACGGCGGCCCAGATCATCGAGCGGGTCTTCTGGGAGGTCCGCCAGTTCGCGGGGCTGACACGCCGCCCCGACGACCAGACGCTGGTCGTCGTGCGTGTCCGCGAGGGCGCGCGGCGCGCGCGATAACGCGCCGGGCCCTGGCAACGCCCCCTCGCCCCTCCGCACCTACCATCGCGTCCAATGCCTATTCCCCGTGTCGCGATCGTCGGCCGCCCCAACGTGGGCAAAAGCTCCCTCATGAACATGCTGGCGAGAGCGAAGGTGTCGATCGTCGACCCCACGCCCGGAGTCACGCGTGACCGGGTCAGCGCCATCGTTCTGCTCGAGCACCCCGACGCCCGGGGCCCCGTGCGCCCCATCGAGTTCGTCGACACCGGCGGCTTCGGCGTCTACACCGCTGAGGGCGAACGCTACGACGACGTTGGCGAGGACCTGGCGCAGTTGACCGGGAGCATCGAGTCGCAGATCGCCGCCGCCGTGCGCGACGCCGACCTGGTCCTCTTTGCCGTCGACGCACAGGCCGGCGTCACCCCCCAGGACGAGGAGATCGCGCGCCTCCTCCGCGAGCAGCGCCTCGGCCGACCCACCGCCAACGCCCCGCGCGGCGCCCGCGACGCCAACGCACGCCGCGTGCCCGTGCGCGTCGTCGCGACCAAGGTCGACGGCCCGCGCTGGGAGACGCACGCGCTGGAGATGTCGGCGCTCGGCTTTGACGAGCCCCTGATGGTGAGCGCCAAGAACAACTACATGCGCCGTGACCTCTTCGACGCGCTGTATTTCCTCGTGCCCCACACCCAGGACGAGAACACACCCGCGCCGCACGCGGACATGAAGTTCGCCATCATCGGCAAGCGCAACGCGGGCAAGAGCACGCTGGTCAACACGCTGGCGGGCGAGCCGCGCATGATCGTCAGCGAGATCGCCGGCACCACCCGCGACGCCGTCGACGTGCGCTTCGAGATGGACGGCAAGGTGCTGGTCGCGATCGACACCGCGGGCCTCCGCAAGAAAAAGAGCTTCGCGGGCCCGGTCGAGTGGTACGCGTTCGATCGCCTGAAGCTCTCCGTAGATCGCGCCGACGTGGTGCTGCTACTCATCGACGCGACCACGCCCGTGAGCCAGGTCGACCAGCAGGTGGCCATGCTGGCCCAGAAGGCCTTCAAGCCGACCATCATCGTCGTCAACAAGTGGGACCTGGCCGAGGGAAAGGTCGGGCCCAAGGGCAAGAAGATTGGCGTCGACGACTACGAGCAGTACCTGCGGCGTGAAATGAAGGGCCTGTGGTACGCGCCGATCAGCTTCATTTCCGGTGAAACAGGGCGAAACGTCCGCGAGACCATCGACCTCGCCATCGAGATGCACCAGCAGGCCTCGCTCCGCGTCACCACCGGCAAGCTCAACCGCATGGTCGGCGCCATCGTCGAGCGCAACGGCCCGCCCAGCAAGATCGGCGCGCACGCCAAGCTCTACTACGTCGCCCAGACCGGCGTCAACCCGCCCACCATCGTCATGGTCGTAAACAAGCCCGAACTCTTCACCGCCAACTACCAGCGCTTCCTCCTCAACCGCTTCCGCGAGGAACTCCCCTTCACCGAAGTGCCCATCCGCCTGGTCATCCGCGGCAAGCGCCGCGAGGAGGCCGAGGCCGATCGCGCCCAGAAGGCAACACCGGTCGTCGATCCCTTCGGAAGCGAGGACCCCTTCGAGATCAGCGAGCCCGGGATCGAGCTGCCCGTCGAGGGCGAGGGCGTGGAACTCTCGCACGCCCCCGCCGCGAGCGTCGAGGAAAACGATTCACCCGCGGAACCCATGGACCTTGGCGACGATGCCGACGCCTACTTCGATGACCAGGACGAGCCGAACGATTCCGAGGTCGAAGACTCATCCGAAGGCGGCGACGCCGCGGACGACGCGTCGAAGGACTCGTCCGACGCCGCGCCCGACGAGATCGAAGACGACCCGTTCGTAATCGAACCAGGCCAGGGGCCTGCCGCCCACCCGCCGCGCTCCAGGCCTGCGCCGAGGCGCCCCGATCAATCCACGCCCACGCCGCGCCGAGAAAGCACTCAGACCGGCACGCGCGGGAAGCCCGCTCGCCCGGCCAGGCCCTCCGCTCCAAAGTCCGCCGCGTCAAAGCCCGGTGCTGGAAGGGACAACGCCAAGCCCGCTGCCTCCAAGTCAATCGCCCGCCCCAAGCGCGACGGCAAGTCGCCCCCGAAACCGATGAATTCCGGAAAAAAATCCGGCAAATTGTCGGAGTCCAAGGGCGGCTCAAAGCGAGCATCCAAGTCGCCTCGTTCAGCTTCAAAGAATAAGTCTAAATCTAGACGCTGAAACGATTTAAAGTATTCAATCGGCGTCTGCTGAACCACGGTTTGGCGGTGTCGAAAGGAGCCAGCCGGGCAAACCCCCGGCGGCCGCAACCTCGACGCTTGACTCGTTGTATGAACTGTGTTAGGGTTGCCCGAGAACTCGAGGGCGATCCGCCCCGGTGCGCGCCGGGGCGGGCGATGAGTCGCCCTCGTTGATCCGGTTGCACAAACACGAACAAGGGGAACAAAGCATGTGCTGCGTCATGTCGGGCAAACTCGGGATGGTGGTCGGAATCGCCGCGGGCCTCGCGGTTCTGGGCGGCGGTGTGATGGCGATGCAGGACGCCAACAAGAAGCCTCAGACGCCCACCGCGACGAAGCCAAGCCCGGAGGCCGTCAAGCCGGTGTCGACCACGCCCGCCCAGCCCCCGGCCGACACCAAGGCGCCGGCCCAGCCCGCCGACGCCGCCGAGGCCGAGATGATGAAGAAGTGGATGGAGTACATGACCCCCGGCGCCGAGCACAAGGCCATGGAGTACTACGTCGGCGAGTGGATCGGCGACATGAAGATGTGGCAAGTGCCCGGCCAGCCGCCGAGCGAGGAGAAGACCAACTCCAAGTTCGAGCTCATCATGGACGGCCGCTACCTCATCGGCGAGCACAGCGGGCAGTTCATGGGCATGCCCTTCCAGGGCCGCTCCACCATGGCCTACAGCAACCTCACCAAGCTCATCCAGCACACCTGGATCGACAACTTCGGCACCGGCATCTGGATCACCAGCGGCAAGAGCGACGGCAAGGTCTGCACCCTCTCCGGCAAGATGGACGACCCCATGAGCGGCAAGCAGGTCGACACCCGCGAGGTCATGACCATCCTCGACGCCAACACCTACCGCCTCGAAATGTTCGGGCCCAGCCCCATCGACGCCAAGGAGTTCAAGAACATGGAGATCACCTACCGACGCACCGGCGGCACCAAGCCCGCGCCCGGCGCGGCGGGCGGCGGCGCGGCCAAGAACATCGACACCACCAAGTGACCCACGACCCACGATGAGTTTCAATCACGCCGCTCGAAAGGGCGGCGTGGTTTTTGTAGAGGCGAAGAAGATGAAGAAGAAGAAGAAGAAGAGGTAGAGGCACTGGGCAATTGGAACCTCTGAGTATTTGGTGGCCCGCCTCTCCGAGGCGGTTTTTCAGCCCACTGGAAGCGGACCTCGCGGCTGAACTCGAATTGTTCAGAAGTTCCAATAGGCACTGGGCAACAGGAAAGCACAGAGCAGAAGGAGTGGCGAATGTCGAGCGAGCACGAACAATGGATGAAGATGGCAAGCCCCGGGGCGCACCACGAGATCTTGAAGCGGATGGAGGGCACCTTCGACTCCAAGGCCCAGTTCTGGATGGCGCCCGGCACTCCGCCGATGGACTCGACGGGGCGGATGGTGAACTCGCTGCTCCTGGGCGGGCGAGTGCTGGAGCACCGCTACAAGGGCACGATGATGGGCTCGTTGTTCGAGGGCTGGGGCTCGCTCTCGTTCGACAACATCTCGCAGACGTACACCGGCGTGTGGATGGACACGATGTCCACGCTGCTCCAGGTCCACACCGGCCCCGTGGGCGCGGACCCGAACGTGCTCGACCTCCGCGGCGAGTTCACGCTCCCGATGGGCTCGATCAAGAGCCGCCACCACACGCGCGTGGTCGACCGCGACCTCATGGTCTTCGAGATCCACCAAGCCCGCGCCGGGCAGTCCGAGGCGCTCATCGGGCGGATCGAGTACACGCGGACAAAGGGATAGCGGAATAGCCGCACCGTACCCAACCGTGTTTCCGTCGGAAAACACCTGAACCCAAAGATGCCTCGCTCGCCTCGACCCGCCGCTCCGCCCCGGCGAGGGCGTCGGAATGTACCCGCGTCACCGATGCGTTATCCTACGCCGTTGTCACCGACGGATGCACACACCCAGACCATGGACGATTCGCGGCCCGAGAACGAGGACGCGGGGCTTGTCGCATCGGTGGTGCGCCGCACGGCCGGGTACATTTCCGCCACCGATGAAAAGGACCGCAAGGCTATTGCCCAGGTCTTTACGCCCGCGAGCGTGGCCCGCTTCATGGCCGGGCGGGTGTTGCGGGTTGGGGACGAGTTTACATTTGTCGACGCTGGCGCTGGAGTCGGCGTGCTGGCCGCGGCGCTGTGCGAGCGTATCGCGGCGATGCCCGTGCCCCGGCGTGTCGTCGCCGAGTTGTACGAGACGGACCCAAACGTGCTCCCGGTTCTTCGTCAGACAATCGCCGAGTGTCGAAAGGCACTCTCCGCCGCCGGGCACCATCTGAACGCGACAATCATAGAAGAAGACTTCGTGCTTCGCCGCCCGGCAGCTTCGCTCTACGCACCCGTATCGCGCACTTGCTACGCCGATGCCGTCATCATGAACCCGCCGTACGCGAAGCTCGCCAAGGACTCGCCGCAGGCGCGGGCCTTTGCGGAGATTGTGCATGGGCAGCCCAACGTCTACGCCTTGTTCATGGCCGCCGCCGTTGAGTTACTGCGGCCCGGAGGCGAGTTGGTGGCGATCACCCCCCGCAGTTACTGCAACGGGCTCTACTTCCGCGAGTTCCGGCGCTGGCTCCTCGCCCGCATGAGCCTGAGACACATCCATGTGTTCGAGTCGCGCCGTGCGACGTTCAAGGATTCGGAAGTCTTGCAAGAGAGCATAATCACGGTGGCGACCAAGCAAACCGAGCAGGCCGCCGAGGTCTTACTGGGCGTCTCGCACGGCGCGGAGATGGACGAGGTCAGACCCTTGCCGCACGCGCCAAGAACGATCATCGACGATTTGCGCGGTGACTGCGTGATCCGATTGCCCGCCGACTCGTCCGACCTTGAAATCATGCGCGTGGTCGAATCGTGGACAGGGACGTTTGCCGATCGCGGGTTGCGGATATCAACGGGGCCGGTCGTGGCGTTCCGGGCTAGGGACTACCTGCTTGATTCCGCCGACCACCCAGACGCGGTCCCGCTCATCTCCATTCACAATGTGCGCCCCTTCGCTACCGTGTGGCCCGTAACCAAGGGGAGTAAACCGATCGCGTTCAGAGTAGCGAACGGCGCGGTGTCGCAGGTGCTGCCCGCACGAAACTATGTGCTGCTGCGTCGCTTCAGCGCCAAAGAGGAACACCGGCGGCTAACGGCTTCGCCGTACCTGCCGAACGCGGTCGAGCGCCGCCGTCCGGTCGCGCTTGAGAACCACATCAACTACGTGACACACACCACGAGGGAACTGACGGAGGACGAGGTGAACGGGTTGGTCGCTCTCTTCAACTCCGCGCTTCTCGACCGCTACTTCCGCGTCGTGAGCGGGAACACGCAGGTCAACGCGACGGAGATTCGATCCATGCCGTTCCCAGACCTTCGGACGATTCGCCGAATCGGAAAGCACGTTGCCGGGCTAGGCCGGAACGATCGGGACGGCATCGAATCGCGCGTGCTTGAAGTGCTCGGCGTGCCGCCGTCGCTGCTCGCTGCCGACTCGGAGGTGGGCGCGTGAGCAAGATTGACGATGCAGTCTCCATCTTGGTTGATTTGGGCCTTCCGCGTGCTCAGCAGAACGAGCGTTCCGGCCTCACACTGCTTGCCCTTGCCGGACTCAAGCCCCGCACGCCGTGGGAGTCGGCAACGGCCCCGCTTCTCCGCACCGTGGACATCATGGACTTCATGCGGGATGCGTATAAGAAGAACTACGCGCCCAACAGCCGCGAAACGATTCGTCGGCAGACGCTCCACCAGTTTGAGCAAGCCCGCTTGGTTGATCGCAACCCCGACGACCCATCACGGGCGACCAACAGCGGCAAGAACGCCTACCGCCTGACCGATGCCGCCCTCGCTGCCGTTCGGTCACACGGGAGCGGGATCGCATACGAATCTGCCATCGCCGACTTCAGGAAACGATTTGGCGAACTCAGCGCCGCCTATCGCGGAACGCGCGACGTGCACCGCGTGCCGCTCGTGCTGCCTGATGGCAAAGAGATTTCCCTGTCGGCCGGCAAGCACAACGTTTTACAGGCCGCGATTGTCCGCGACTTCGGCCCCCGCTTCGCCCCCGGCGCCCGCGTGCTCTACATCGGTGACACCGCCGACAAACACGTCGTCATGGAGGCTGCCGCGCTTGCCGGGCTGGGCGTGACGCTCACCGAACACGATAAACTGCCGGACGTTGTTCTGTTTGACGACAAACGCGGGTGGCTCTTTTTAATCGAAGCGGTGACTTCGCACGGCCCAGTGTCCCCCAAGCGATACCGCGAGCTGGAAACGGTGTTTGAGAGGTGTACCGCAAGCCGTGTCTACGTTACCGCGTTCCCGGATGCCGCCACGTTCCGCAGGTATTCCGCGGACATCGCGTGGGAGACGGAAGTGTGGCGAGCCGACAATCCCGATCACATGATCCACTTCAATGGCGACAAATTCCTGGGTCCATACGAACGACATCCGGTTGGTTCGTGACTATGCGGCGGCCATGCAACACGGACCCGCCGTCGGCTCGTCGGGGATTGTCGTGCTCCCCCCCTCCCGTCCCCAAAGCCCCCATCCCGAATCGGCCGAGGGAGGGGTGTCTCACCCGCGGTGGGGGGACGCGGTACGCTTGGAGCCCGATGCCGGTCTCGATTTTCATCCAGACGCTGAACGAAGAGCAGAACCTGCCGGCATGCCTCGACAGCGTGTCGTGGTGCGACGACGTGGTGGTGCTCGATTCGTTGTCGACTGACGGCACGGAGCGGATCTGCCGCGAGCGAGGGGCGAGGTTCTTCCAGCGGAAGTTCGACGGGCGCGGGCCGCACCAGAACTGGGCGATGGAGAACATCGACTGGAAGCACCCGTGGGTCTTCTATCTCGACGCCGACGAGCACATGACGCCGGAGCTTCGGCGCGAGATCGAGGCGATCGCGGCGAATCCCGACGAGACGCGTGTCGCGTTCTACTGCGGACGGCGGAACTTCTTCATGGGCAAATGGATCAGGCACGCGATGCCGCCCAGCCACATCATGCGGTTCTTCAGGCCGCCGAAGATCCGGTTTGAGCGCCTGGCGAACCCGGTCCCGATCATCGACGGCGAGCACGGGTACCTGCGCGAGCACTTCCTTCACTTCAACTTCAGCAAGGGCTTGCACGAGTGGTTCGAGCGCCACAATCGCTACTCGACCTACGAGGCCAAGGAGACGGTCAAGGCCCTGAAGGGCCAGCCGGTCCGGCTCGGGAACCTGTTCAGCGGCGACGCGATGACGCGAAGGCTGGAGCTGAAGAACCTGTCGTTCCGCATGCCGCTCCGCCCGGTGCTGAAGTTCCTGTACATGTACTTCGCGAGGCTGGGGGTCTTGGACGGCCGGGCGGGGCTGACGTACTGCGTCCTGCAGGCGATCTACGAGTACCAAATCTGTGTGAAGGTCCGAGAACTGCTCAGGACTGAGCGAGGGCTCCCCGGCAGCTAGCGGGCCGAGCCGGTCCAGGAAGCGATGGGGCGGCCTGACGGGCGGTGGGGGAACGCCGCAAGGGTCTGTCTGTACTGGATTTGCGGCCTGCGCCGGAAAAATCGGGTAAATGGGTGGCAACGCCTGAAAGCTGTGGCACATTTGGATCGTCTGGCAGGAGGTTGCTCAGGAGGCTTCCTCTCTGCGGGCGTGGGTCGGCCCTTCTGCTCAGGGCCGACGGGATGGCTGGAGGGGCCCTTCGGGCCGCGTTCAGAAAGGGTGTGCCATGCTTCGTTCTGAAGGAATGTGGTGGTCGGTTCTGGCGTTCTTCTTGAGCTTTGGCTCGCGCGGGAACCAAGAACTCGAAATGTGAGATTTGACCCTCCCCTCGGCCGGGGACCACAACCCGGGAGAAGAGACGGGTAAATAGCCCCGGCCGTGGTTGCACTCAACGACTCGAGACAGGAATGCTCGGGTCTTTTCAAGGGAATGCTCGTGGGGGCCTGAATAGGCCTTGAGCTTCCCGAAGCCAGAAATGCGATCGGATCGCGCCAACACCTCGCCCCAAAGGCGGGGTGTTGTGTTTTGGGGAAGGCATCAGGCATTGGGCAGCAGGAGAGGCCAGAAGGCACTTGGCACTTGGCACTTGGCACTTGGCACTAGGCACTAGGCAGACGAAGACGAAGACAAAGACAAAGGCGAAGATGAAGAAGGAAGGCGAAGAGGGAAACCGAAGAGAAGAGGGGTTGTGATCGAGTTCGCGAACATTCGGGGCGCGGGCGACGCACGGAGGGTGCAGAGGGCCCGGCGAGATCGGGCGGGAACCTCTGGATCGCTTCAGAGGCGAGCGGGCCGGCGGCCGATACCATCTGGACCCTCATGCGAATCGTTCACTCCATGCCCACGCTCCGACTCGCCGACGGCGGGGTGGTGCGCGCGGTGATGGACCTGTGCGGCGGGCTGGCTGCGGACGGGCGCGACGTCATGCTGATCACCTGCGACGACACGGATGCGCCGGCGTCGTGGAAGTCGGGCGAAGCGGGCGCGCCGAAGGTCATCAAGGTCGCGCGTCCGTCGCTCCCCGGCGGGTTCTTCAACGGCGCCCAGATGCGAGGGATCGAGGGGCACCTGCGCGGCGCCGGCGTGCTGCACCTGCACGCGATGTGGACCACGTCGAACCCACAGATCTCCAGGGCGGCCCGGCGGCTCGGCGTGCCGTACGTGTTGAGCGTGCATGGCATGCTCGACGACTGGTGCATGGAGCAGAAGAAGCTCAAGAAGGCCGTGTACATGGCGCTGCTGGCGCGGTCGATGCTGAACAACGCGGCGTGCATCCACTGCACGGCGGAGTTCGAGCTGGCGCAGGCCGGGAAGCACTTCGATGCGTCGCGCGTGCGCGGCGAGGTGATCCCGCTGGTCTTCGATCTTTCCGCTTTCCGCGACGCGCCGGGGCCGGCGATCGCGCGGGCGAAGTTCAATCTGCCCGACGACGGCGTGGCGACGCTCTTGTTTCTGAGCCGAATCCACGTCAAGAAGGGCGTGGACGTGCTGCTGCGTGCCGCGGCGGAGCTGGTGAAGCGCGGCGTGAACTTCCGCCTGGCGATCGCGGGCACGGGCGATGGCGCGTATGAGCAGGAGATGAAGTCGCTGGCGGCGTCGCTCGGCTTGCAGGGTGATCGCGCGAGATTTCTGGGACTTGTGACGGGCGACGAGAAGGTGTCGCTGTACCAGGCCGCGGACGTGCTGCTGATCCCGACCAGCCAGGAGAACTTCGGGTTTGTATTCGTGGAGAGCCTGGCGGCGGGGACGCCGCTGGTGACGACCAAGGGCGTGGATACGTGGCCGGAGCTGGAGGCTTCGGGGGGCGCGACAATCATCGGGCGCGATCCCGTGGAGTGGGCGAGCACGGTGGAACGGCTCGTGAAAGACCGCGCGGCGCTGCGCGAGAGCGGGCGGCGCGGGCGCGAGTGGGCGCTGGCGAATCTCGATGCGGGGCGGACGCTGGCCCGGTTCATGGGGATGTACGAGCGGGCGGGGGCGACGGGGAGCGCCGGGCGTCCCTCGGGCGTCGGAGCGGCCGGGGCCCCTGGGAAGCAAGGGGCATGAGCGGTTCCGAGGCATCGCGCGCGATCGTGCGGATGGCGACGAACTACCTGCGCCTGGGGCTGAACCTCGCGCTGGGCATCACGCTGGTGCGCGTGCTGATCGGGTGGGTCGGCGCCGATGCGATGGCGTTGATCTTGCTCATCGTCGCGGGCGCGGGCTTCGGCATGATGTTCCGCGAGCTCTCGAACCGCGCCGCGGTGCGCGAGCTCGGGGCCGCACATCACTCGGGTGATCGCGAGCGGTTCCTTCGCGTGTTCAACTCGGCGCGGGTGGTGAGCGGCGTGGCGGCGCTCTTGGCGGGTGTCGCGTTCGCGGGGCTGTTCCTGTACCTGCCCCACATGAAGATGCCGGATTCGCTGCGCCCCGCGGCGCCGGCGTTGGTGATCGGGCAGGGGCTGTACATCGTGCTGGCGACGGCGTTCTCGCCGGTCTTCAACATGTTTAGCGTGGCCGAGCGCTTCGTCGCGTACAACCTGTGGACGCTGGCGGAGCGTGCGTGCCAGCTGACGGCGGCGCTGTGGCTTCATCATGTGACGGGTGTTTCCTCGCCGCCCGCGGGTGTGTTCGCGTACGGCTATCTGGTCGCTGGATTGCAGGGCGCGGTGTTCGTGGTGCCGGTCGCCTGGCTGATGCTGAGCGACCCGCGGCTGCGCCCGCGCCCTTCCAAGGTCGGAAAGTCGGAGATCCGCGAACTGTCGCGCACGCTGGGCTGGTACTTCGCGGTGGAGCTGGGGAGCAGCCTGCACGAGCGCGTCGGCGCGCTCATCATGAACGCGTACTTCGCGCTGCTTGGCAGTATCGTGTTCGGCCTGGCGCTGCAGTTCACGAGCTACGTGCGTCTGGCGACGCAGGGCGTGACGTTCGGGCTAGACGCGGTGTCCGCCCGCATCAGCACGGAAAAGAACAAGTCGCTCTCGGTGCTGCTGACGCACTCGACGCGCCTGCACGGGCTGGTCGCGTTCCCCGCGGGGCTCGTCATGGCGGCGCTGGCGCACCCGCTGATCCAGCTCTGGGTGGGCGGCAAGCCCGACATCACCCCGGAGATCATCGATCGCACCGCGCTCACGGTGCAGATCATGAGCGTCGCGCTGACGTCGCGAGCCATCAGCGACGGTTGGATGATGATCCTGTACGGCGCGGGCTTTCTGCGCGTCTACGCGCCGCTGGTGCTGGTGGGGGCGATGTTCAATCCGGCGATCACGCTGGGCACGTTGTGGTCGATTCCCCAGGGGCAGATCGTGCAGAACGTCGGGTTCTATGCCAACCCGATCGTTTTTAGCGCGGTCTACACGACGGTTCACTTTGTGATCCTGCCGGTGGTGGCGGCGCGGTGCCTGAAGGTGCGGTATGCGGAGGTGTTTTCGCCGCTGGCGAGGCCCTTGGTCGCGACGCTGGCGACGGCGGCGTTGGTGGGGCCCTTGGTCTGGCTGGGGTGGCGGGCGTATCCGCACTGGAACGTGTGGATGATCGGGGCGTCGCTGGCATTGTTCGCGGGGGTGTATGGGGTGGTGGCGGCGCTGGTGGTGCTGAGCGCGAAGGAGCGGGAGCGATTCATCTGGCCGTTGATGAAGCGGACGGGATTCGGCCCGCGCGGGGCGTAGGGTTGCGAACGGTCCGTTTGGTTTTCAGTCACCCCGCAAAAGATACGAACTTGTGCCGAGTTTCGGCGCACAAAGGGCCGATAGGATTCGTACCAGTTCGCGTGCATGGGGGCTTTGATCGCGCCGCATGGAAGTCATCGTCAGCATCATCCTGATCACGATCGGCCTGTGGCTGATCCGCAAGATTCTGGCGCAGAGCCTGCGTGGCGAGGTCGACCTGTTGTCGACGCGCAACTTTTTTTTCGTGGGCTTCCTGATCTTTCACCTGACCAGCGGCGTCTTGGCGGTGTGGTTCCCGCTCACCGATGAGTTCGCGATCAGCGACGTGACGCGTCCGGCGTTCCTTTTCTGCTGGTTCGTGGTGCTCTTCCTGGCGATTTTTCTCTTCACATACAAGAAGGGGTGGGGGGTGCGGCGGCTGGCGTGGAGCGTCACGCCGCAGGGCGCGCCAGCGCCGATCGTGCTGCTCATGCTGGGCATCCCGCTGGTGGGGTTGGGGCTGGTGTTCCGCTTCCTCTTGACGGGCGTGCCGATCTTCGGTGCGTTGTCTGGGATGTTCGGCGCGGGTCTGATGGCGCTGGCGGCGGGGGTGGTGTCGTGGGCGTGGTTCCCGAGGCTGTTCAATCCGTTCTTTGCGACGATCGCGCTGGCGGTGATCGTGACGGGCGTGGCGGGAACCCTGATGGGCTCGTTCGGGCGTCGCGACGTGCTGGGCGTGCTGGCGGGCGTGGCGTGGGGCGCGTATCACGGGTGGTACAAGCACATGGGCCCGCGCCGCGTGCTGACGTTTATCGCGGTTGTGAGCGTGCCGGCCATGTTCCTTCTGGCTGGTTTCACCGCGGTTCGCCACATCAACAAGACCGACCGCTCGTTCGGGCAGCTCTTCAGCGAGGCGGCGGCGGCGGACATCGGGCAGGCGATCCTGGACCTTTTCTCCGGTCAGCGGTGCGCCAACTACGTCATGTACTTTCTCGACACGCGCCCGGAAGACCGGGAGTATGACACCTTGCATCAGGTGAAGCTGTTCGTGTCGTTCCCGGTCCCGCGACAGTTCTGGGACGACAAACCCGACGGCATCGCGCGCACGGTCGTGAAGGAAGTAAACGTGCAGGGCGTGCCCGAGGGGTACAACATCGGCCCGGGAATCCTGGGGCACTGCGCCAACGACAATCCGTGGATCGCGCTCCCGCTGTACGCGGTCTTTCTGGCGTTGTTTCTCCGGCTCATGGACGAGATGATTGTCGTTCATCCGAACAACCCGTTCGTGGTGCTCCCGGTTGGGGCGGCGATCGGGCAGCTGCTGGGTCTGGCGCGCGGCGAAACGGCGACGTTTCTGTTCCACGCCTGCGCGGCGATCGCGATCTCTTGGATCATGATGCGCGTGCTGGCGGCGGCGGGGCGAGCCTTGGGGTGGGGCACCAGCGCGCAGCGGGCCTTCGAGGCCGAGCAGGCCGAAATGGATGTCGCGTACGCCAACGAGGCGGCGGCGTACGGCGATGGCGACCGGGATGCGCATGGCGGCGACGAACGCGCCGCGTGAGCGAGGTTCGGGGTGCGCCCGAGCGGCGTGGCCCGAGAACCCGGATTGAACCGCCCGTGTTTGCGGACCGTGAGAGCGCGAGGGTATAGGGCGCGTGCCGGATGTGTGGGCGCGGGAATGGCCGCGCGGATTGTGCGCGGGTGGAAGGGGCGAAGTGAGCGTGCGGGATATCAGATACATGGTGCGAGTCGTTGAATGGCTCACGCGCCGGTGGCGCGAGGGAGGGGACATGACTAGGCCCGCACTCACGTATGTCGGTGGGTTTTCGATCGCGTTCTTGGGGGGGTGCGCGGCGCTGGCGCAGCAGCTCCCGCCGCCGGAGTCCGGCGACAAGACGATGAACGTGCGTTTGGTGAACGGCATGGTGGAAATGCGCGATGCGCGCGACGACAGCCCGATCATGCTGCCCAAGGGCGTGCCGCTCCACCAGCCCAAGCCCAACTCGAACTCGGCCACGCCGATCGTCAGCCTGCAGGAGCAGCCCAACGGCTTTGACCTGACGTACACATTCGACAATCCGTCGCAGCTCGAGCAGGAACTGGGGCGGATGCGTCTGGGTGTGTTCACGATCGGCCAGGCGATCGATTTCTATGATTTCCGGTGGACCGGCGACCTGATCCGCCCCGACTATTCGACGTGGGTCGCGCCGGCGTATTGCTATCCGGGCGGCGTCTATTCACCGGTGGCGGTTCTGGGCAACGACAAGTACTGGATCGGGATCAGTTTCAACTTCCCGTACCTCGACTACAAGCACGATGTCCGCATGATGGTCGTGTCGCCGGGTGGCGACGCCGCCAAGGGTGAGGGCGGACGCGGCTGGCTCTACGAGTATCGCCTGAGCGAGTGGGGCGACGAGACGGGCTTCGGCAAGCTGGCCAACCCGGGCAAGCTCCCGCCCAAGGCCAAGCGCGACTATGTGATCTCGGTGCGCGTGGTGGACAAGGCCGACGCCTGGCAGCGGACGCTTACGCCGTATCGCAATTTCTTTCGTTCGGCGTACCAGGGGGTGCATTACGACCGCGATCCTCGGCCGGTGGCGGCGGAGCAGCTGGCGTCGATGGGAACGGTGACGCCGGAAAACCCCTTCGGATTCGACTTCCACCCGACCAAGCGTCCCGACCTGGTGGGCTGGGACTTTGTGACCAATGCGCTCAGCCAGCAGACGGGCTGGGAGCGGATGATGGTGTGGATGCCCGGCGGCGCGTACCAATACGAGCGGGACAGCGAGTGGTACTTCACTACGCCGTGGGAGGCCAACACGAATATGCAGCGGGCGACCGAGGCCGATCACGGGTTCCCGCGGGTCGCGGGCAACTACAAGATGGGACTGTGGTGGAGCCAATCGCTTCTCTACTCGCGCTCGCGGGGCGACCTGGTGGGCCTCAACATTCACAACGAGCAGATGGTGAAATCCGCGCTGGCGGAGGTCGACCGCGCTGTCGCGGGCGGCGCCACGATGATCGGGCTCGACACGTTCTATCACCGCACGGTCCCGACCTGGATGCACCTGCGCTGGCTCGACATGATGCGGGCCCGTCACCCGAAGGTGACGTTTGTCACCGAGCCCATCACTTCGGACATCGTGCACACCCGCGCCCCGACCTTTCTGCAGTGCTGGTCGCGCCGCAACCCGGCCCAGTCCGAGGCCGATCTCCATCCCATCAAGGGTCCGCACTACCTGGCGGACTTCATCCTGCCGGGTCATGAGATCTGGGGCGGCTATCGCTACCTGGAATGGCAGCAGTTCTACGGGCGCCCGCCGACTCTCGAGGAAGTCGAGGCCGACATGAGCGGCATCGCCAGTATGGGCTTTGTTCCCGTGATGCTGACTTCCCAGAACCCCAACTCGCGCGCCGGCTACAACGCCGTCGAATCGTGGGATGTCACCATCCCGGAGGACCTGCGCATCCCGCGCGACAAGTGGAAGGGCGACATCTTCGGCGCCGACGGCGGGATGCTGGGTGGCTCCTTCAACGCCCCCGGACGCGATGGCGGCAATCGCAACAGCAACGGCGGTTCAGGCGACCGGACGCTCGCGGGCTCGGGGCCGGCGCGCCAGGTCAACCCGGGCGGCGGCTCGTCGGCCTCGGCGTCGCGCAACTCGACCGCCGGTCCGGGCGCGGGTGGCGCTGGCTCGCCGGCCGGGGCCCGCGTGGGCGGCGTCTCGGGCGGGACCAGCGCCAAGGCCGCGGGGCTGACGCAAAAGGAGATCAGCGCCGCGCTGAAACGTGCCCGCGAGATGTACGTCAAGAAGAATCAGAACAAGTCCGCGGGCGGCTCGTCCAACCAGAAGCCCGCGTCGACCGAGGAGAAGGTGGCTTCGACGCCGGTCCAGCCCGATCCGCAGTAAACTGCGCCCGGAGTGTCGGAACTTCCACGCCCCGGGGTCTTGAAGCCCCGGGGCGTCTTTCGTGAATGACGCCATGATCCAGCCCGCGGATGACGGAAGGCCTTGGGATTGCGCCGACGCGTGGCGTGGCGCGACGCGGCGTGAGGCGTTCGAGTCGACACTCGCGCGTCCGCTCGCGATCTTGCTTTCTCTGCTTGTCGCCACGCTCGTCCGGGCCGACGATACCGCGCCGCCGCCGGAGGGCGGCGCCCAGGTCATGCGATCGCGACTGGTCAACAACATGGTCGAGATGATCGACACGCGCGACGGCGCGATCGTCGTGTCGCCGCAGAGCATGCCGCTGCATGTTCCGACGCCCAGCTCCGCGGGCGTGGCGCCCAGCATCGAGCTCCGGGAGCAGCCCACCGGCTTTGACCTCATCTATACGTTCGCCAACACCAGCGGCACGACGCGTGCGCTGGGCAAGCTCCAGCTCGGCGTCGTCAATCTCGGACAGAACATCCGCTTCCGCGATTTCACCAAGTCCGGCGCCGAACGAAGCGCCGATTTCTCGTACGTCGCGCCCGCGCCGCTGTACCCCGCGTGGGTCTATTCGCCCGTGGTGGTCATGGGAAACGCCAAGTACACCGTCGGCGTGTCGATCCAGTACCCGCTGCTCGAGTACAAGCACCAGGTCCGTCCCATGATGTACAGTCCGGGCGGGAGCACGATGAACGGCCCGGCGGGGCGGGGCTGGGCGGTTGAGTATCGCCTCAACAACTTCGGCGACGAGACCGGCCTTGGGCGTCTCGATCGGGCCGCGTCCATCCGTCCCGGCGAAACACGGACCTACGTCGTTTCCGTTCGTGTGGCCGACCGCGACGACGCGTGGCAGCGAACGCTTCTGCCCTATCGCGGGTTCTTCCGCGCGACCTACGGCGGGGTTCGGTACCAGCGCGATCCGCGCCCGGTGAACTGCGTCGTGCTCGCGTCGAGCGACCATGTGTCCGAGGACAATCCGCTCGGCTTTGGGCAGATGAGGGCGAATCGTCCCGACGTGGGCGGCTGGCGCGTGGTGGTGGAGGAGATTCGCCGTCCCAGGAACTGGCCTCGGGTCATGGTGTGGATGTGCTCGGGGACGTACCAGTACTCGCGCGACGACGAGTGGCACTTCACGTCGCGATGGCTGGCCAGCCCGCCGCTCGCCGAGGCGCTGGACCCAAGCGTGGGATTCCCGACGGTCCCCGCGATGGGGCGCGAACTGGGCCTGTGGTGGACCGAATCGCAGCGTTACAACACGGGGCGTGACGCCCTCACGCTCTTCTCGCGCCAGAAACCGTCGCATGTAAAGTCGGCGTTCAAGGAACTCGACGTGGCGGTCAAGGCGGGCGCGACGATGATTGGTCTGGACACGTTCCATGACTACGCGACGCCGGCGTGGGAGCATTACCTTTGGCTCCGCGACATGCAGGCGAGATTCCCGAAGGTGACTTTCATCACCGAGCCGATCGCGTGCGACGTGGTTCACACGCTGTCTCCGACGTTTCTGCAGCACTGGGCGTACACGCAGCCGCCCCAGCGAGCCGAGGACGTGTACCCGATCACGACGCCGCATTTCTTGGCGGACTTCCTGCTGCCCGGGCATGAAACTTGGGGCGGGATGCGCTATGTCGACTATCGACAGTTTTACGGTCAGCACCCGACGACCGAGAAGATCCTGCAGGACATGGCGGCGGTCGCGGCGATGGGATATGTGCCCGCGTTCCCGGAGGCGATCGACCTGAACAGCTCCGCGCGCTTCAACGCGGCCGACTCGTGGAAGGTGACGCTCCCGGAGGACCTGTGGATCCCCGATGATGAGATGGTGGCGGCGGCGGAGGCGTCGCTCTTGGGCGGGCCGTCGGGCGCGGAGCGCGCGTCGGGCGGGCGCGCCGTGCAGGGGAGCCGGGCGACTCGTCAGACCGGCGCAGCGGGCAAAGCGAGCGGCACGAGCGAGATCTCCGCGGGCGCCAAGCCCACGACGGGCCCGAGCGTAAGGCCCGGCGTGACGCGATC
The DNA here is from genome assembly GCA_020853815.1 of Phycisphaerales bacterium. Lineage (GTDB taxonomy): Bacteria > Planctomycetota > Phycisphaerae > Phycisphaerales > UBA1924 > JABWBC01. Next base: position 11,173 of record JADYYE010000049.1, on the reverse strand, counting down.
GGGCGTGCGCGCCACGCCGGCAGGCACGGTGCGGATCGATCGCTCGGCGGCTTCTGGCTCGGCCCGCGCGGGCCTGGACCCGGCGCAGCGCGCGGCCCAGGCGGCGCAAGAGCGTCGTGCCGCCGCGGAGGCGCTGCGGCGCGTGCGCGATTCGTTCACTCCCAAGGGCAAGCCGCCCGAGAACAACCAGCCGCCGACCGAGAGCGATGGCGTTCGCACCGTGACGCGCGACCGCACGCCCGCTCCGGGCGAGAAACCGGCGGAGCCCAAGGTCCAGGATGGAGACAAGTCGCGCAAGCCGCCGCCGCCCGACGATCAGCCCGGGAGCGAGAAGAAGCCCGCGACCGTCTCGACGCCCGCGCCTCCGCCGGCGAAGCCGGATGAATCGACGCAAGACGACGATATCAACCCGGATCGGTGAGGGCCGGATCGGTGAGTGCCGGATCGGTGAGTGCCGGATCGGTGAGTGCCGGATCGGTGAGGTTCAGCACATCGTCATGCCGCCGTCGACGCACAGCGTCTGACCGGTGATGAAGCCGGCCTCGTCGGCGGTGATCATCGCAACCGCGTGGGCGATGTCGTCGACCACGCCGAGGCGCTTGACGGCCATCAGTCCGAGCACATGGTCGCGCACCTGCTGCGGCAGGTTCGCGGTCATGTCGGTCTCGATGAAGCCCGGCGCGATCACGTTGCAGGTGATCCCCTTGCCGCCCAGCTCGCGCGCGATGGTCTTCGAGAGCCCGGCGAGCCCGGCCTTGGCGGCGGCGTAGTTCGCCTGGCCCGCGTTGCCCACCACGCCGCTGGTCGAGCTGATGTTCACGATGCGCCCGAACTTGTTCCGCATCATCGAGCGGGCGGCGGCGCGGATCGCGACGAACGCCGACGTGAGGTTGGTCTGGATGACGGAGTCCCAGTCCTCGTCGGACATGCGGAGCGCCAGGCCGTCCTTGGTGATGCCCGCGTTGTTGACGAGGATGTCGAGGCGACCGCGCTCCTCGGCGACCTTCTCGATCGCGGCGGCGAAGGCAGCGGAATCCGCGACGTCGACCGCGAAGTGCGACGCACTCCCGCCGGCGCTCTCGATCTGGTGCTGCAGGTCCGCGAGCGGGCCCGCGGAGCGGCTGACGAGCACGACGTGGCGTCCGCCGCCGATGGTGTTGGGGCGGGCAAGGCGCATGGCGATGGCCTTGCCGATGCCGCGCGAAGCGCCGGTGACGAGGGCGACACGTTGGGGGGCGGAATCAGTCACGGGCATCTCCGAAAAGCGGTCGGGTGGTGAGCGCCAAAAGCGGAAAAAGAGCGAAGTGACAAAGTGACAAGAGCCGAAACGGCGAAGGCGAATTGAAGGCAAATGGGCCGATCAATCGAGCCGAGACGTGCCGGGGAGCGATCGGGTGCTGAAACCGAGCGCTCGCTGCGAGAACCATCAACCGCCGTCCGGGCGCTTGGTGGGGATCTTCACCGGGCCAGCGGGCGTGCGCTTGATGATCTCGTCGCTGTCCTTCTGTTCCTCGGGCGGGGCGTCGGCCTGTTCTTCCTCGGGCTTGGCGTCGCCCTCGTCCTTGGCGGCTTCGGTTTGCCGAGGCGCGTTTGGCGTCCACGCGGCGTTCTGAAGATCCCACTCCGAGGCGCGCTTCAGCACCTTGCTTGTAGCGGGCAATGCCAACATGGTCGTAGAGCCGCCGGATTCCCGGGTCACCCAATTCAGGGCGTACGCGCCGGTGGGCTCCTGAATGGCGAACGTGAACATCGCACGCATCACGCCGGTCGAATCGCCTGAAACGCCCTGCACGATGCGCACAGCCTCGATCTTCTTCACCGACTCGTCCCACTCGCCGGTCCCGAGCAAAGCTTCGAGCGAGGACTTGGACTTCTCCTCGAGCATCCCGCGGACTTTGTCCGCGTCGCCTTTGCATAGCGCGTCGGCGAAGCCGATGATGGCCCGTGCCAACTTCTCGTCGGTGATGCGGTTGTTCGACGCCCACTGCACGCGCGCATCGGCCTTCAGCACCTGCAGCAGCGCCACGCCGTCCACCGGGTCCGGCTCCTTGGGAGGTGGCGGCGGCGGCGGTGGCGGCGGCGGCGGTGGCGCCTTCTTCTTTTCACAACCGGCGGTCGTCATCGTCGCGCCCAGAAACGTCGCGCCGATCAACGCCGACAGCGTCACGGTCGCCACGCCCGCGCCAACTCGCGCCCAGAACTCACGCCTGATCGGGTTCGTCATGAGTGATCACCTTCACGTTCTTGTCGATCCGCCGCATCAAACCGGCCAGCGTCTTGCCCGGCGCCAGCTCGTGGAACTCCGCCTTGACATTGGCTCCCAGCCACTGGCACGACTGCGACCAGCGTACCGGCGAGGTCAGCTGCTCGACCAATCGCGTGCGGATGCTCGATTCGCTGTCGTGCGCCTGGGACGTCACGTTCGAGATCACCGGCGCACGCGGCACGCGGATGGCGGCCTTGGCCAGCGCCTGGGACAGCTGGTCCGCCGCGGGCTGCATCAGCGGGGAGTGGAACGCGCCCGCGACCACGAGCGGCGTAGCGCGGAAGCCCATGTCCGCCGCGACGGTCGCGGCGCGATCGCACGCGACCTTGTGGCCGCTCAGCACGATCTGGCCGGGCGCGTTGAAATTCGCGCACACGAGAACATCGCCCTCGCGCGCCTTGTCGCACACCGCCAGGGCCTGCGCCTCGTCGGCGCCGATCAGCGCGACCATGCCGCCCGGCGACGCTTCCGCCGCGTCCTGCATCGCGCGCCCGCGCAGCGTCACCAATTCGAGTCCTTCTTCAAACGACATCGCGCCCGCGACGACCAGGGCGCTGTACTCGCCCAGGCTGAGCCCCGCGCTGGCGGCGATCGGAACCTCGCCATCGCCGAACTGCCACTTCGCGAGAAGGCCCTTCCAGCACGCGATCGACGCGACGAAAATGGCCGGCTGGCTCACGTCCGTTTTGTTCAGGCGGTCGGGCGGGCCTGAGAAACAAAGTTCGCTGAGCGGCGCGCCCAGGCGCGATCCGAGCTGGCGATCGGCGGCCTGGAAGACCGCGCGGGCCTCGGGCGACGCGTCGTGCCAGGCCTTGCCCATGCCGACGACCTGCGCCCCCTGACCGGGACAGAGAATGACCAAGGGATTCGACATCAGCCCATGATAGGGCCAATTCCGCCGCGCTACCGGGCGGTCCCGGCGGGCGTTTGCGTGCTGTTACGGCATTCGGGTTTCGAACTGGGACGGTCGCTTGGCCCGGCGCGAGCGCATCAGCCACAGCGTCGCCAGCCCGCTGCCCCAGCCCGAGCCCCCCAGAACCAGGAGCGGCGAAACCTCGCCGGGCGCGAGGCTGACGAACGCGAGCGCCGCGGCGTGGGCCCCGAGCGCCTGGAGCGTCATACCTCGCAGGCCCAGCCCTTCGATCCCGGTGAACAGACCCGCGACGACCAGCGCGAATCCGACTCCCGCGGAGATGGCGGCGTCGGGCTTGATCGCCAGCGCGAGCACGGCGCAGATCGCGATCGGCAGGCCGAGCACGATGAGCGACGAGGTCGGAAGAGAGAAATCCAGCAAGTGCCCGACACGGTGCGACGCGTGGGCACGGCCGGTCTGAACCAGGCCGCATTCGGGGCAGAGGAATCGCCCGTCGGCCCGCGGCTCGAGGTCCTTGAGCGGGTAGTCGCACTTGCGGCAAAGGCCTCCGGCGCGGACGTGCTTCTGCTGCCACGACCAGATGAGCGACACGGCGGCGGGGACCGTGCCCAGGATCGCGACCGCTGCCAGGATGTGTACGCCGCCGGCCATGGGACAGAGTATCGGAGCGAGCAGGGGCGAAGGGAGAAAAGTCGCGCGAGGGCTCACCCGCGCAGCACGCCCGATTTGGCGAGCGTCTCGCGCCATTCGTCGGCGGGCGAGCTGTCGGCCACGATCCCAGCGCCGACCGGGAACACCACGCGGTCGTCCTCGATCATCGCGGTTCGGATCGCGACCGAGAGCGAAAGATCGCCGAGGTCATTGGCGACGCCGAGCGAGCCGCAATAGAACCCGCGTGTGAAGTCCTCAAGTTCATCGATGATCTGCATCGCGCGGACCTTGGGCGCGCCGGTGACCGAGCCCGAAGGGAACGCCGCCCGAACCAGATCGATCGGGCCCAGTCCTTCGCGGAGCGAGGCGGCAATCGTCGCGACGCCCTGCCACACGCCGCGGGAGGGACTTGCCCCGCCGTGGAGCTCGATGTCGCGTTCGTGCTCGACGCGCACGCTTCCAAACGTCGCGACCCGGCCGAGGTCGTTGCGCACCAGGTCAATGATCATCGCCAGTTCGGCGTGATCCTTGGGAGATCGCGTCAGTTCCGCGGGATCGTGAGTCGCGGGACGCGTGCCCTTCATCGGACGCATGACGGCCCGACGCTCATGGTCGCGATAGTCGACGAAAAGCTCGGGAGAGAGCGAGAGGATCGCGCGGCGGTGGTCGAGCTCGATATAGGAGCCGTGCCATGCGCCGGAACTTTCAAGCAGCGCGGCGGCGAGCCGGCGGCGATCACCGGTGAACGTCGCGTGCAGCGCGTGGGCGAGATTGACCTGGAAGACGTCGCCGGCCCGGATGTACTCGATGGCGCGGGCGACGGCGGACTCGTAGCGACGCCGCGCCGCGCCGGTCGGCTCGGTGATGTGAACGCTCGGCGGCGCCACCTTCGCCCGATCCGCCAGCGCGATCGGATCGAGATCGAGGCGCGGAAGTTCCCGGTGATGGCCCGCGACCGACCAACACCCGCTCGTGTGATCGAAGACCAGCGCGGCGTCGAATCGCTGCAGCACCGCGAGCGGCTGGTCGGCGGCGACGCGCGCCACGCACCCCACGCTCGGCTCGATCCACCGCCCGAGCTCGTACGACAGCGCGGTGAGCCAGCCCTGTCCGATCGCTTCGCATGGTTCCGTCGCCCAGCACGAGCCGCTCGCCTTCCGCGTCGAAGCCCACGCACGCTCGATCTCGTCGAGCGGCGCCGCGCCGCGCGAATCGGACTCGCGCGGCGCGAAGACGAACCGCGTGCTGCTGGGCCTTACCAGAAGCGTGCGGCGCGAAACGTCGTGATCGCCCGCGCGATAGACCACGCCGAGCGGTTGATCGCTCGGCCAGGCGCGCATCACGTCGGCGGGCGAGGGAGAGCTTTCGAGGCTCGGCGGGGTTACCGGAGCGGCGCCGGAAGCGCGAATTGCCACTTCGCCGGCGTTGATCGGCGTGCTGCCGTGGATGGGTCCGAGTGTCGCCAAGAGCCCGAGATATTAGAAACCCCGGCGAATCGTGCGGGAAATCCCCCCGGACTCGTCAACCACGCCCGGCCTCCATAGGATTCTGGACTCGCGACGGGACGGAGCCTCCCGACGCGAAAGTCGGTGCCCCGCGTGAGTCTTCAGTACGGCCTACGATCGGCCAGAGTACGGAAGAAGTACGGCGGATTCACCGTCCAAGTCGGCCGGAATTTCCGGCACGCGCTCCCGCGTGTGGTCTTCGCGCCGCCCTTCGGCGACGCAACGAGAGGTCTCAGCATGTCGAGCAAAGGAAGCAGTGCCGTCGCCAAGCGCCCCGCCAACAAGTCGCGCGCCGGCAGCCCCGCCCAGATCGTCGAGGCGCCCGCCTCCAAGAAGAACGGCGGGCCCAAGCCCAAGCCCGGCAAAATGGTCTACTACTTCGGCGTGTCCCGCACCGAGGGCAACAGCTCCATGAAGCCGCTGCTCGGCGGCAAGGGCGCCAACTTGGCCGAGATGACCTCGATCGATCTCCCGGTCCCGCCCGGCTTCACCATCACGACCGACGCCTGCGCCGCGTACTACAAGAACGGGCAGCAGCTTCCCTACGGCCTCATGAACGAGGTCAACAAGAACATCGCCGTGCTCGAGGCCGAGCTCGACAAGAAGTTCGGGAGCAACGACAACCCGCTCTTGGTGTCCGTCCGCTCGGGCGCCGCGGTGTCGATGCCCGGCATGATGAACACGATCCTGAACCTGGGCCTGACCGACGCTTCGGTCGCGGGCCTGGCCGCCGCCACCAGCAACGCCCGCTTCGCCTATGACGCGTATCGCCGCCTCATCAACATGTTCGGCGACGTGGTGATGGGCGTGGACCACAGCCACTTCGAGGAAGCGTTCAATTAGATCAATGCCAATTACAACGCCAATGACGACACCGAAGTTCCCGAGAAGGGGATCATCGAGCTGTGCGAGGCCTACAAGGGCGTGTACCAGAAGCACGTCGGCGAGGTCTTCCCGCAGAACCCGTTCAAGCAGCTCGAGCTGGCCATCGAGGCCGTCTTCAAGAGCTGGAACAGCGACAAGGCCGTCTCGTACCGGCGCATCGAGGGCATCCGCGGGCTGAACGGCACGGCGGTCAACGTCCAGTCGATGGTGTACGGCAACATGGGCGATGACTCGGGCACGGGCGTCGCCTTCACCCGCAACAACGCCACGGGCGAGAACGCGTTCTACGGCGAGTTCCTCGTCAACGCGCAGGGCGAGGACGTCGTCGCCGGCATCCGCACGCCCCGGCACGTCGACGAGATGCCCAAGTGGAACAAGGATGTCTATGGCCAGCTTCTCAAGATCAAGGGTCGGCTCGAGAAGCACTACAAGGACATGCAGGACATCGAGTTCACGATCGAGCGCGGCAAGCTCTACATGCTCCAGACCCGCACCGGCAAGCGCTCCGGCATCGCCTCGGTCCGCATCGCCTGCGACATGCTGCGTGAGAAGCTCATCGACGAGAAGACCGCGATGCTCCGCATCCCCGCGGGCGACCTGACGCAGCTCCTGCTCCCCAGCTTTGACCCCGCGAGCAAGAAGAAGGCTACCGCGCTCACCCGCGGCATCCCGGCGTCCCCCGGCGCCGCGACCGGCAAGCTCGCGTTCACCGCCCACGAGGCCGTTGAGCGCGCCCGCGCCGGCGAGAAGGTGCTCCTGGTCCGCTCCGAAACCAGCCCCGAGGACGTCGAAGGCATGCACTCAGCGGTCGGCATCCTGACGTCGACCGGCGGACGCACCAGCCACGCGGCGGTCGTCGCGTGCGGCTGGGGCAAGTGCTGCGTCGTCGGCGCGGGCGAGCTCAACATCGATGAGAAGAAGGGCACGCTCAAGGTCGCGGGCCAGACCTTGGGGCGCGACAGCGTCGTCTCGATCGACGGCTCGACCGGCGAGGTGATGCTGGGCGCGATCTCCAGCATCGAGCCCAAGCTCTCCGGCGACTTCACCCTGGTCATGAAGCTCGCGGATAAGTATCGCACGCTGGGCGTCCGCACCAACGCCGACACGCCCGAGGACGCGCAGCGGGCCCGCGAGTTCGGCGCCGAAGGCATCGGCCTCACACGCACCGAGCACATGTTCTTCGAGGGCGATCGCATCAAGGCGATGCGCGAGATGATCCTCGCCGAGAACCGCGCCGACCGCGAGAAGGCGCTGGCCAAGCTCCTGCCCTACCAGCGCGACGACTTCGTCGGCATCTTCAAGGCGATGAAGGGCCTGCCGGTCACGATCCGCCTCCTGGACCCGCCGCTCCACGAGTTCCTCCCGCAGGACGACGCGACGCAGACCGAGATGGCGCAGATGCTGAAGATCAGCGCCGAGAAGGTCCGGCGTCGCGTGGCGCAGCTGCACGAGATGAACCCGATGCTGGGGCACCGCGGCTGCCGCCTGGCGGTCACCTACCCCGAGATCCTCGTCATGCAGGTCCGCGCCATCGTCGAGGCGACGATCGAGTGCCTGCGCAGCAACATCAAGGCGATGCCCGAGATCATGGTCCCGCTCATCGGCACCAAGCGCGAGCTGGCCGCCCTCCGCGCCGAAATCGAGGCGACCATCGCCGAGGTCAAGGCCGAGCAGGACTACAAGCCGCGCCTCGACATCAAGATCGGCACCATGATCGAGATCCCGCGCGCCGCCCTGACGGCCGACGAGATCGCCGAGGTCGCCGAGTTCTTCTCCTTCGGCACCAACGACCTGACGCAGATGACGTTCGGCTATTCGCGCGACGACATCAACACCTTCCTCCCCGACTACCTCAAGCGCGAGCTGCTCGACCACGATCCATTCCAGTCGCTCGACCAGGACGGCGTGGGCCAGCTCGTGAAGATGGGCGTCGACAAGGGCCGCTCACGCAAGCCCGAGCTGAAGGTCGGCATCTGCGGCGAGCACGGCGGCGATCCCAAGAGCGTTCACTTCTGCCACCGGGCCGGCCTTGATTACGTCTCCTGCTCGCCGTTCCGCGTGCCGATCGCGCGACTGGCGGCGGCGCAGGCGGCGATCATGGGCGAGCAGGCCGCCAAGAAGTAAGCGCCGAGCGTGAGTTTTCCGCGGTTCACCCCGCGGCGGGCTCACGCGTCGGACAAGTTCGGATCGACCAAATCGCGAAGCGTCGAGACGCCCCCGCCCCTCGATGAGAGTGGTGGGGGCGTTTTCTTTGGGGGAAAGCGTGGCGAGACCAAACGTGCGATCGCCGCAGCGGAGCCGATTTCGTCCCGCGACTCTGACAATCAGTCCTGAGAAGTCCGCGCAAGAGGATCAAAGAACGCGCTGCCGAGTCGAGTGCGAGCGATTGATACGCATGGTCCGAACGTTCAGCCGAACAGCCGATGCTGATCCGATCCCGGTCTCGGGATGTTGAAGAGATGGGACGCCGTGATCTGCGACCACGGATCGAATTCCGCGAGCGCATCCTTGATCTGATCGGGGGTTTTCCACTCGGGTTTCTCGCGCCGGAATTCCCTGTCGACGGTCTGGCGACGGATTTGAGCCGTGCCGCCGACAGTGACAACATGCAGGAACGCCAGGTGCTTGCTCCCGGCCTCGTTGTCGGGATCATTCACGATGCCCTGAAGCGTGAGGTCGCGTATCTGAAGCCCGATGAGTTCCTCGTCGAGTTCGCGTTCGAGGCATCGTCGGTAGAGCTCCCCGGGATGAGCAGGGTCCCAATCCTTGCGTTCTGCATGCCCGCCGAAAAGCATGGTCCATTTCCCGGCCAGCGCGGAGCGTTCGCCCTCGGTCCGCCGACGAGCACACAAGAACAGTCCGTCGTTGTTCTTGACCGCCGCGTAGGGCACAATCTGCTGGACCGAGGCGGTACGTTCGGCTTCGGCACGCAGCTTGAACCGCGGGCCGCGCTCGATCGCCGCTCTGACGCGCGCGATGACCGCCGGATCATGCACGAACCCCGATTCGGGCACAGGGTCAACAACCACCAGTTCCTGGCGGGTCGCGGCTTCGATGGAATCAAGCATTTGCGTCACCACATTGAACGCAATCCGCTGAAAATGCGGAAGCGTGATCTTGGAATCGGGCGGGTGAATCCTCGCCGACGTATCGATCTTCACGATCGTTGCCAGCGGGCACGGCTCGCGTTCGACAACGGCCTGGTACGAATCGAGTACCTGCGAGAGGAACCCGGCGTTCATGGCGCGTCCGGGTCGGCTCGTCAGTTGGCTGTATCGCTCTCGCAGCAAGGCCGTCTCGGGATCGGCCGTCAGCACGAAGACCTTCGCGATGCGTTTCAGCCACTCGGGGTTGAGAAAAAACGCTTCAAGGGATCGGTGAGTTTCTTTGTCGATGCGGCCGGCGTGCCGATGGAGATGCTCCATCCACACGCTGGCGTCGAATGGCCCTCGATCCAGAATCAGAATGTCAGCGGGATCGCCCTCGTGCCCGCGGACCAGGATGTTCTGAATCGCATAGGTCCCACACCACACGTTGAATGCCAGCAGATCATCCTTCAGGTCCGGCGGTGTCTCGATCGACGCGCCCTCCGGCGGCATGGAAACCCGAAATCCAACTCGCCGCAGAAAAAGCGAGGCGAGCGAAATCACGGTCGACTTGCCCGACTTGGGAGAACCGGCGAACTCAAAGCAGAGCGGCAGTCGGACTTCGGTGAACGGCGACTTCAAGGCCGCGAAGACCTCGGCCGCACGCTCAGCCAGCGCGGTCAGGTCACCATTACCAAGCTCGGGCCCGAAAATCTCCATTGGCCGCCCATGCTAGCATTTCCCTACCACTCCGGCCCGCCGGAGTAGCGTGCGTACACGTCGGCCATCGCCTGCACCATCTCACCCAGCGTGCAGTTGCACAGCGAGCCCTCGACCAAGGCCGGCATCACGTTGGTCGCGTGCAGCGACGGCCCCGAGCCGTTCGACGCCGGCAGCTTCAGCACGCCCAGCGACTGGCGCGGCGGGCGTCCCTGCGAGACGTCACGGATGTTGTCCAGCGCGCGGGCCACGAGCGACGCGTCGCGCCGCTTCTTGAACGCCGCCAGGCGCTCGCACTGCTCGGTCTCCACCTGCTCGCCGATCTTCAGGATGTCGATCGGGCGTTCCTCGGTGCTGTCGGCGTAGGCGTTGACGCCCACGATGATGCGGTCGCCCGCCTCGCACTCTTCGCTGAAGCGATAGCTCGCCTCGGCGATCTTGCGCCGGAAATAGCCCTTGTTGATGCCGCTGACGACGGACTTGCCGAACGTGCGGCGGGCTTGATAAGCGGGGTGCTTGGTGAGGTCGGAGGGCGCACCGCTCTGGAGAGCGGTGCCACCAGGAGCGGCGGCACCGGGAGCGGTTCGCGACGGGTTCCAATCCGCGTACGTACCCATCTGGTCGATCTCGTGGATGAAGTGGAGCGCCTCTCGCTCCATCGTGTCGGTGAGTTGCTCGATGAACCACGAGCCGCCGAGCGGATCGACCACGCGCGTCACGCCCGTCTCGTGGGCCAGGATCTGCTGCGTGCGCAGCGCGACGGTCACCGCCTGCTCGGTCGGAAGGCCCAGCGTCTCGTCCATCGAATCCGTGTGCAGGCTCTGGCAACCTCCCAGCACCGCGGCCATCGCCTGGTACGCCACGCGCACGATGTTGTTCAGCGGCTGTTGCTCGGTGAGCGAGCAGCCCGCGGTCTGCACGTGCGTCTTCATGAACCACGAGCGTTCGTTCTTGGCGCCGTATCGATCGCGCATCACGCGGGCCCAGATGCGCCGGGCCGCGCGGAGCTTGCACAGCTCCTCGAAGAACTCGTTGTGGCTGTTAAAGAAGAAGGAGAGGCGCGGCGCGAAGTCGTCGATCGCCAGGCCGCGCTCCATGCACGCCTCGACGTACTCCATGCCGTCGCGGAGGGTGAAGGCAAGCTCCTGGGTGGCGGTGCTGCCGGCCTCGCGGATGTGGTAACCGG
>JADYYE010000230.1 GCA_020853815.1 Phycisphaerales bacterium | reverse complement strand
CATCACGTTCGTCACCGCCAGCAGTATCGCGCAGGCCCCCGTGCTGAGCAGGAACCAGGTCATCCGCTGCCGCCATGTCACGATGGAGCCGGCGTTGCCGTCCCCGCCGTCCTCCTGGGTGGCCACCGGGCGGCGCGGGTAGCAGGCGGCGTGCAGCAGGACTAGCAGTGCATAGCCTGCCCACCAGAGACGAGCCTGGGATTCCAGACGCAGGAAGGGTTCGATCAGACCGGGATACGCCAGGAGCGCCAGCACCGATCCCGCATTGGATGCGCTGTAAAGCACGTACGGGTTCGAGCGCGCCTTGAGCGGTGAGATCATCAGCCATCGTTGCAGAACCAGGCTTGTCATGGACAGCGTCAGGAACGGTCCGCCGACCATGGCGAGCAGCCGGACGAACACGGCGGGAGCCAGTGGCAGCGATGATGCCTGTCCGGCCTCGCCGAAGTGGAACGGGAAGAAGAGAAACGGCATCAGCAGCATCAGCCAGTGCCACCGGGCGTATCGCGCCGTTCCCGCCCGGCCCTGGGCCACATGGCCGAACACATAGCCGGCAAGCAGGACAGCCTGGAAGAACACCATCGAGGAGCCCCACACCAGATAGCTGCCGCCAAACGCGGGCAGCAGGTCCTTGGAGAGCATCGGCTGGATCAGGAAGAGCAGGAAGGAGCTCAGGAATGCCGCCAGATAAAAAACCAACGTCGCCATGCCGTCATTTCCCGGTTTCGGTTTTCCGTGTGCCGCAGGCGGCAACTTGCGCTAGATATCCAGAATGCGGTTGCTTGTCGAGGATTCGTCCACGTCGCTCATGTACGATGTTGTCCGGTATTCGTTCACGCAGTTGAGCTTGTGCAGGGTGTCGCCGAGCCGCCGGATCGCCACCATGCAACCGTCGATCATTTCCGAGAGCATCGGATCGTCCCCGCCGACCTTGGAGCGGATCATCCCCAGGTTGGCCATCAGCACCGTTGCGGGCTGGCCGAGATGATGGCAGGCCGCCCCGAGGCTTTCGAGCATGACGCGCTGGCGTTCGCTCTCGCGCACGGCCGCCTCTGCCCGCCGTCGGTCGGACAGGTCGGAAATCGAGAAGACAAGGCCTGCTGTCTCGCCGT
>JADYYE010000229.1 GCA_020853815.1 Phycisphaerales bacterium | reverse complement strand
GGCCGGAGATGCGGCAGAAGGCCATCACCGGCGCGCCCATGCGCTCCGAGCCGAAGCTGGGGAAGGCCTGCGCGTGCCTGCCCTCGAGGAAGGCGGCGACCGAGAGCATTTCCGCGGCGGAGACGACACCCTGCCCGCCGCGGCCGTGGATGCGCACCTGGAACATGTTGCCTCCTGGGCCGGAAGATACTGCGATTATGGGCGGTGAGCGCCGCCCGGGCAATTGCGGTTGACCGCTACGCCCGGAACGTCAGGCGGCCTGCCGGGTGCGCAGCGGATCGCCGAAGAGGTTGAGCAGGTCGAGCCGGGTGATGATCCCGGACAGGCGGCCCTCGGCGTCGGTGACCGGGACGTGGTTGATGCCGTGCGTAGCGAAGGTGCCGAAAAGCTCGGCGACGTGCGTCTTCTCGCCCAGCGAGATGACCGGCGCGGTCATGATGTCGGCGGCCGTTGCCGGATTCTTGCGCGCCGAGGTCAGCAGGCAGCGCAGGCGGCCGCGGCGGTTCCAGTCCCAGTCGGTGTTCTTGAGGAAGTCGGAGATGGCCACCATGCCGACGACGCGGCGCGCTTCGTCCACCACCGGCACGCCGCGGATGTTGCGCTGGCGCAGGACGCTCCAGACCGCCGGCAACGGCGTCTCCGGCGATACCGAGGTGACGTTGCGGGTCATGATGTCGCGACAGAGGATGGAGCCGAGACTACGCTTCTGGCGGTTGATCGTCGCCAGCAGATAGATCCGCTCGAGATCTTCCTCCGCCACGTCGATGAAGGCGTCCATGCTCTTCAGGGCGGCGACGATGTCATCGTGTTCCGGTCGCATGGCGCGGCCGACCGGTGCGCCGGCATCGGCCGGGGCCGGTCGCCGCATCGGATAGCGGCGGCCCGGCAGCAGGTTGTTCATGACCAGGGCAATGACGAGCAGGAGGCCGACATTGATGCCGACCACGGAGAAGACATAGCCCCAACCGAGGGACTGGATCGGCTGGCCGCCGATGACGGCGAACACGGTCGTGGCGCCGGCCGGCGGATGCAGGCAGCGCAGCCAGTGCATGGCCAGCATGGACAGTCCCAGCGCGGCGGCCGCGGCCATGACGGGGTTGGGGATGGACTGGGCGCAGGCCACGCCGATCGCCGCCGATATCAGGTGCCCTCCCACGACTGCCCAGGGTTGGGAGAGCGGGCTGTGGAAGACGGCGAACAGCAGGACTGCGGACGATCCCATGGAGGCGATCACGAACGGGCGATGTTCCGCGTGCGCGAAGAGCTGGCTGACCCAGATGACCAGGCCGATGGCCGCGCAGGCGGCCAGGGCGGAAATGACCTTTTCCCGCCGGCTGATCGGGGCTTGTTCGGGAAACAGGAATGAAGCAAGGGCGTCGAACCGCATCACATTTTCCGGGCTTGGCGGGCTGCACATCCTAGCGGGAGGTTTCTGCCGGGAAAATAACCTGAAGGGAGTACCCCGATCTTCTGCAGCCGGAAAAGAAAAGGGCCTGAGATTGCTCTCAAGCCCTTGATTTCGGTGGTAGGCCGTGGCGGATTCGAACCGCCGACCAACGGATTAAAAGTCCGCTGCTCTACCGGCTGAGCTAACGACCCCCGAAAGAGCCGCGCATTATAGAAGCCGGCCTGCGCG
>JADYYE010000048.1 GCA_020853815.1 Phycisphaerales bacterium | reverse complement strand
TCTCGAACGGCGTGGGCATCACCAGGAGCACGCGCATGAATCCTCTTCTGGTCAGGGTTGGTCGGGACGTCCCGGCCGGCCGCGCGAGGGCAATCAGCCGCGGACATGTTCATGTATAGTTTATGTCCAACTTTTGTCAAACCATTGACCCGCGGCGGCTCATCGTCCAGACTGCTTCCCGATGGGCGGCGCCTACTCGATACGGGTCGTCGCGGCGAAGACCGGGATCCCGGCGGAGACCCTGCGCATCTGGGAGCGCCGCTACGGGTTTCCGAAGCCTGCGCGCCGTCCCGGCGGCGGGCGCCTGTACGCGGACGCGGACATCGCCCGACTGCGCCTCATCGCACGCGCGCGTGACGCAGGCTATCGACCGGGTGACATCATCCCCCTGCCCGACCGTGACATCGCACGGCTCGTGGAGGACCAGGACACGGGCCCGCGCCCACCACCGCCGGCGCTCGGGCCGGACATCGCGTGGCTGGTCGACGCGCTCCGTCGCGACGAGGTCGCCCGTGTGCGGGCGGCGCTTCGCTCACTGGCGATCACGCTGAGTCCACGGGCGTTCGTGACCGAGGTAGCCCACCCGTTCGCGATCCATGTCGGCGATGCGTGGGAGGCGGGTACTCTCGATGTCCGTCACGAGCATCTCGGCACGGCCCTCCTTTCCGCCCAGCTTCGCGTCTTGCTCTGCGCCTTCGAGGATAGCGAGGACCCTCCGACAGTACTCCTGGCGACGCTCCCCGGTGAGGCGCACGCACTCGGCCTCGAGATGGTTGCGGTGTATCTCGCGACCCACCGGGCGACGCCGCGCCTGCTCGGCGCCGACACCCCGCCCGACCAGATCGCGCGGGCCGCCCGCTCACTAAAAGCGCAGGTCGTCGGAGTCTCGGTCTCCGCAGCACACGAGGGCGCCCTGACACGGGGAAACCTCGATCGGCTGCGGCGCATGCTCGAGCGCACCAGCGCCGAGCTTTGGGTCGGCGGCGCCGGCGCGGAACGAGTGGCAGCACCAGCCGAGCGGGTTCGTCTCACGACGAGCTGGTCTGAGATCGACCGAGCCCTCGCGGCCGTACGCGCGCGTTGACGCTCGCCGAGCTGGAACTTAGTCGCTTACGTCCTCAGTCTTGATTTGATCGGGCAGGACTTCTCGGGCTTCTCGGGGCAAGGGGGAAGCCTCGCGAAGGCCCGCGTCACGTGCTCGTAAAGGCACGCGCACGACGGGTCCATGGAAACGGTATGGGTGCAGATCCTCTCTGGCGGCGTGAAGTCTCGTGTTGCACGAGCTTCGGGGACTTCGATGCCTACTGGGCATTTCACCTCGAGCGAGACAGGGAGCGCAACCACGCGTCACGCTACGAGGGCGGCAAGATCTGTGACCCTCTTCCCGCGCCCAAGCCAAGGCGCCTCGCGTTTGGCTCGAAGTTGAGCGTCCTCGCGCCGGTTGATAGGCTGCCCGCATGCGGTATTCGGGGCGCGCTCTTTTCACGGCGATCGTGTTGGTGACTTCGGCTGCGGGCGTTGGGATCGCGGCATGCGGCGGCGGCGAACGGCCCGCCGTCGACGACACGAACCGCAAGCCGACAAATTCTATTCCGCTCAACGAGGCGGGGACATCGTTCGAAGTCGGTGGCGGCGACGCGGTCGTGGAAACGTGTGTCAACACGATCAAAGACGGCAACGAAACCGATGTCGATTGCGGCGGCAACGCGTGTGGGAAGTGCATCGATGGCAAGGTGTGCATCGCGAAAACGGACTGCGCCGGAGGCGCCTGTCTGGAGGGGAAGTGCGCGACGCCTGCGTGCACGAACAAGGAGATCGACGGTGACGAGACCGACATCGACTGCGGTGGCGAGCTCTGCGCGCGCTGCACGATTGGGAAGCGTTGCCTTCAGAATGGCGATTGCGTCAGCGGGACGTGTGCGAACGCACTCTGTCGCTGCCCGAAGGGGATGATCGAGGCCTCACGCGCGGGTGGGGGAGGAGCCTACTGCATCGACGAGATCGAGGTCACGAAATACCAATACAACAAGTTCATTACCGCGAACGTTCCGATTAAAGATCAGGAGTCAGTCTGCAAACCACCGGCGAACACGACATTCATTCCGCGCAACGCATGGCCCCCGCTCGAGTCGCCACCGAGTTTGCCCACTCCAGGCACAGGCACTTCATTCAATTTCTCATTGCCGGTTCACTACGTCGATTGGTGCGACGCTTTCGCCTACTGCAAGTGGGCAGGGAAGCAGCTCTGCGGGAGCGTGACAGGTGGAGCCGTCGCGTTCGAAAAGGCGAATCTCGCCGACGCTGGCGCGTGGTTCAATGCGTGCTCGGCCCAAGGGGAAATTCCGTACCCCTACGGCAATGACTTCTTCAGTGGAAAGTGCAACGGTGATGTCAACGAGGACGCCGGGACGAATAAATCGTGTGGCCCGCCCCCCCAGTTTAGTGGCTACGGGTGTGCGGAGAACAAGGACGACGGGATCCATGCGTCGAACAACGGCGACAGTA